>CALCJH010000326.1 GCA_937967775.1 uncultured bacterium
GCGCACCTGCCCGGACAACCCGCGGATGTAGCGCGTGGCGCGTTCGTGAAGCTCGCGGGATTTCGGGCCGGGCGGCGGGGTGACGATGCGGGGATACTCGTTGAGGTCCACATCCGCCCAGTACTTCGTTTCCATCACGGTTGCCATGGCTTGTGCCTCCGTCTTGCCGGGTCTGGTCTCTGCTGGCCCGAGGCTGCCCGGCCAGTACGATTATGCAGATTTCTCCAGAAAAGTCAACATAACATCAGTCTGGCACTGGTTCACGGAACCGTGTGCTGCAGCTTTCTCACGAACCGCAAGACTGTATCCGGTTCGCGACGGGATTCGGCACGGACGGCGGGCTGACCTCTACCGTCCGACCGCCGGAGGGCCGCCAGCTGCAGGAAACAGGCTGCGAGGCGGCGAACCGGCGATGGTAAAGGGCGCAAACGGCCTGCCTGTGGATTGCCGTGCCTGCACTCTCAGCCTGCAAGCATCGAAGGAGAATATCCCTGTGAAGACCCTGTTTTCCCTGCTGCTGGCGCTCGCCCTCGTGGCGCCGGCGGAAACAGCCGCCCCTGCGGCCGGAAAGTTCGCGCACTATGTGGCATCTCCCGCCGGCGAGCGCTTCGAGTGTCCTATCTTGGACGTCTGGCTTCAGGCCGGCCCCGTCGAGGACTCCGGAGAGCGGCGGATGCAGTGGTGGACCTTGACCCTGCGGAAGCGGAGCGGCGAGCTGCTGGCCGTCCGCGCCCTGTCGGGAAAAATCCCGATGACGGGCCGGGAAGGTCCGGGCGAGATCGCCCGCTACCAGTTCCTCCCAGGGGCCGAACAGACGGCGCTGGAGTATGTGGACGGCTCGACAGGACGCGCCCTTCTTCCGTCAGAGTATAGCTTCGTCCGCAACTTCCTGCCCCGCCCCGCTGTGGATGCGCGCTTCATGGACGGATTCGCCAGCACGGGTGAGATTCTGGGCCACCCCATTACCCGCACGAAAGGGGCTACCTCCCCGCCCGCTGTCCGTTTCCAGCCGCTCAAGACAGTGCGCATCCGCACAGACTTCGTGATCGGCACCGGCCGGACATTCCGGGACGACGGCAGAGGGCGGGATCTGCCCGATGGAGACTACACCTACATTCCCTGGACCCGGGACGACTATGAGAAGATGCTGAACGCCGGATTCAACTACTTCGCCGTCTCCTCCCCCGATCTGCGCGCCTGGCTGCTGGAGCAGCCCGCCTTTATCGCTCTGGGGGCCGGAATCGCATATCCGGACGATCTTTACCGGTCCAACGTGCTGACGGCGGACATGTTCATTGACGAGCCCATGGTCCGGATGGGCTGGACCGGCGGCATTCCGATGAGCCCCACCGGGCCGGAGCAGGTGGCCGAAGCGCTCCGCAAGCGCGTGGCAGCCCACTACGCTCTGCGCGACCGCCTCCTGCCGGTGGGGCGCGGGCTGGACGGCACCCTGGACCTGGTGCGGCCCAAGGCCCCCTCGTGGGAGACCGAGTTCTGGTCCGCCTGGTATCAGTTGCAGGCCGGAGCGCCGGGGATCGTCCACGAAGGCCGCTACGTGAAGCGCGGCTACGGATGGGAGCCTGAGCGTCTGGTGGGTGAAGGACTGGAAGGTCTTACAAAGACCGATATGTTCAACTTCTATTACGCCTTCCTGCGGGGCGCGGCAAGATCTTTCGGAGGATACTGGGGTACCAGCCTGTACGGACACTCAGAGGTGGATCTGCGCGTGCCCGCATTCATCCGGGCCTATCAGATGGGAGCGCGCCACCTCTGGTTCTGGACATCGGACCACGAGCACCATATGCCGTTCACGGAGCAGCTGCGCATCGCCCGTGCTATCACGGAATACGCCCGCCAGCATCCGCGCCCTAGCCCGCAGAAACTGCTCCGGCAGGCAAAGGTGGGCATCGCCCTCCCGCCTGGCTACGCATTTACCTGGGACGGAACCTGGGGGATGGAAAGAGAAAGGCTGAACCCGGCCGGCGTCAGCTACGGCGACATCTCAGCCGCCCTACTGTGGGAAGGAATCATCCAGTCGAGACGGGGAGTGGAGTTCGATTTCCTGGTGGATCATCCCGGAATCGAGAAGCTGGGATATGAGCAGCTGGTCATCATCCGCGAGGATGGCTCCGTCCGGCGCATACCTCCGGGCCGCGAGGAGCGCTCTCCGAAGGAAGTCCGGGTGAAGGTGACAAAGTCGCAACCAATCCGTCAGCAGACCGGCGGGAGATCCGTCGCCGGAGAGATCCGCCGCGCCCCGGTCATTTGGGTTGATGGTGACCTCTCGGAGTGGCAAGCCGCCGACTGGAAGAGCCTGGGACCTGCGGACTGGTTCGGCGACAGCAGCCGGCACGTCATCACGCTCAGCGCGCCGGAAGGCTACATCCTCGCGGCGGGAGACTGCCTGGGTGCCCGTCTCCAGAAGCTGACGCCGGATTTGATGGAGCGCTACGCGGTGGAAGCATTCATCGAGTATGAAGACTACCTGGTGGTCACGCACGTGGAGCCAGGCTCGCCCGCGGAGGCTGCGGGGCTCCGGGAAGGGGACGTCATCCATACCGTGGACCGGGAGCGGGTTCGCAATCCTCTGGCGATGGAACGCCTGGCGGCGCGGCTGGCCCGGCAGCAAGGCAGCAAGGCGGAGATGGAAGTCATCCGCTCCGGGCGGACGCGCTACAGCGGGAAGGAGGATCTCTTCGGCAGCTTCGCCTTTCTGGTGGATGACAACTACCTGTATTTCGCAGCGCGGGTCTCCGACGATGTCCACGTTCAGGATCTGGACGGGTGGGGAATCTGGCAGCAGGACTGCGTGCAGATCGCCCTGGACCCGGCCCTTGAAGCGACGAAAGGCGGCTATGGCGAGAACGATCACGAGATCGGCTTCGCGCTGCGGGGGAATGAGACACTGGTCTGGCGGTGGAAGGGCCGTCGCGGCCAGCCGGTCCAGCGACCGGAAGGTGTGAGGGCCGCCGCTGTACGGCAGGGGACAGAGACCATCTATGAAGCGGCGATCCCTCTCCGGGAGATCGCTCCTTTCGCCCCCGAGGTCTGGCCGCTGTGCGGTGTGAACGTGGTGATCAACGACAGCGACGAGACGGAAACCCGCAAGGGGCGGCTGGAGCTGGTGGCCGGAGCGACGACGCGCGGCAAGAATCCGGACCGCTTCGCCGTGTTCCACACGCAGCCCACCGGACACGGACGCAGGCTCTCCGCGGGCATCACCTGGAACCGCCGATGCGCGCAGGAAGGCGGAGCGCTTCAGGCGACGCTCGCGCTTTGCTCCAGAGAGACGCAGGAAGCGATTTTACGGGCCGAGCTGCGCTCGCTGGACTCTCCTTCGTCTCCTTTGAGTGTGCGGGAGACGACGGTGCCGGTGACTCCTGACCCACGTGCGCTGACTCTGGAGATCTCCAGCGTCTCCCCGGCCGGACGGTATCTGCTGGACATCAGCGTGCGCACAAAATCCGGCCAGCTGGCGACCCGCGATCGCCTGCCGGTGTTCATCTACCCTCCGGCGCGCAGGTAGGAGACTCGGACCGGTTTAGCCCTCATCAGGTGGGGCGGGGGCTCCGTCCCGCGGTTGGTAACCCAGAAGGCGCCGCGTGGACTCCAGGTCCAGACGCGGCTCGCGGTTGTCACTGATGCCGTGCACGATGGCGAAGCCGACATCGAGCGGAGCCTGCAGGGCAAGGTGAAGGAGCTGACACAGGTCGTCCTTGCTGACGAAGAGTCGGAAGAAGTCCGGGAACGTCTCGCAGGCGAGACGGGATGGATCCGAGAAAGAGCCGATGCGGACCGCGATGCAGCTCATGCCCTTGCTGGCGTATACGTGGCATAGCGCCTCGCCGAAGCACTTTGTCGCCGCGTAGGCGTTCAGCGGACGGGGCGGCATATCGGCTGTGACGGGCACATCCGGCGGGTAGCCCACCACAGTCTGCACGCTGGATGCGAAAACAAAACGCCCCACACCGCGCCTGAAAGCGGCATCGAAGAGATAAGCGGTAGCCGCAAGATTGTTCGCCACCAGCGACGGCAGGGAAGCGTTCGTATTCGGGTCCGCTGCGAGATGCAGAACCGCCTCTACGCCGTCCGTCAGCCTCCAGAGCAGGTCCGGGTCATTTGCTTCGCCGATGACCCAGCGGCCTGCGGAAGCGTACCCGCTCGCAGGATAGACCCGGTCGGTCAGAACCAGGTCATAATGGGCCCCGTAACGCTCGATGAAGGCAGACGCGATGCGCCCTGCGGCTCCCGTAATGAGAAGTTTCAACGGGGGACGGCTCCTCCCGCCCGCAGGCTGCGGGCTGCCTCAGTCCTCTTCGATCTCCGGCATGCGCCGGATGTTGGGATCCGTGAAGATGTCGGCCTCGTCCCGGCTGCGTGTAGAGAACTCGGACACCACGGCCCCTTCCGGCCCCGCCTTGAACCAGTGGCGGGTTCCTGGAGCCAGCGTATACTGATCGCCCGGCCGCAGGATGATCTCGTGCCGCACCCGGCAATACTCAGACGGAGGATCCACGGAGATGGACTCGCTGGGAGGGCCGTCAACGTACAGATACACCGTTCCCCAGCGGCAACGGAAGGTCTCTTCCTTGCCGGGATCGCCATCCACAGGCGGATGGAGGTGCTCCGGGCAGGCCTGGTTCGGGAAGAGCACCAGCTCCTTGGCGCAGCAGCGCTCCGTGTTCACATAAGTGAGGATCTCCAGGCCCTGCTTCTCCAGCTCGCCCAGCCCGAAATCGGCCACCTCGATGCGCTCTTTCTCCTCGTCCGTGAGGACGATGCCGGCCTTATCGAAGTATTCCAGTGCCCGGGCCTGCGCCGCCCGGAGCTCGCTTCGTTTCATATCGTGGTTTCTGCCTCCCCTCGGAATTCTGCAACCATTTTACCCGCCCCGGCCCCCGGACTTCCAGCGGGGCTAATGCAGATGCTGTCAGGCGATGCGGACACAGCAATCCGGGATAGCCAAAGTGGCCCATTTGGCATTCCCCCACGCTGGTTGAGCAGCCCGCCTGCGGCGGGCGAGTCGAAACCAAGGGCCCTTATCGGCGTGGTCTCGATACGCGCGGCCGACGTCGCGCTACTCGACCAGCGTAGTCCGGTGGAGCCGGGGGAATGGGAGCCAGGAGTCAGGGTAGCCGCGTTGCTCAAGACGCGGGTTGAGGGATAGACAGCCTTACTTGAAGTCGGCCGGGTCCCGACTCGGGAAGGCTACGCCGGTCAACGATAACGGAGGCAAAAAAAGGCCTGGAAGCGGGGGCGCTTCCAGGCCTTCCGGTCGTGCTTTGCGCGGGTGATAAACCTTCGGTCTTGGCGACCATCACAAATGCAAACGCAATGCAATGTTACCATCCTCGCGTCGGGATGTCAACAGATTCCGGCAACTTTTTTGCGGACTTTTTTCAGCCCGCTTCCACCGCTAGGTCCCGCAGGCTCGCGGCGGCGGCCTCGACTGTTTGATCCACGGCCGCGCGGTCATGCGCGGTGGAGACAAACCACGCCTCGAACTGAGACGGCGGCAGGTAGATGCAGCGCTCCAGCATCAGACGATGGAATCTGGCGAAGGCTCTGCGGTCACAGGAAAGCGCGTCCTGAAAGTTGCGCACCGGCCTGTCTGTGAAGAAGAGCGTCAGCATAGACCCCACCCGCTGGACGCGCGCTGAAATACCCGTATACTCAGCCGCTTCCTGCAGCCCGGTGGCCAGCCGTGTGGAGAGCTCCTCCAGGTACTCATACGCCTCCGGTGTGCATAACTCCAGTTGCGCCAGCCCTGCCGCTGTCGCCAGAGGATTCCCGCTAAGCGTTCCCGCCTGGTACACCGGACCTTCCGGCGCCACCTGCCGCATAATGTCGGCACGCCCGCCGTAGGCCGCAAGCGGAAGACCGCCTCCCAGCACCTTCCCGAGTGCAGTCAGGTCCGGACGGATGCCGAACAGCTCCTGCGCACCGCCGGGAGCAAGGCGGAAGCCGGTCATCACTTCATCGAAGATCAGGAGTGCACCGACGTCCTCAGTCATCTCCCGGAGCGTCTCCAGGAAGCCTGCATCTGGCGGAACGCAACCCATGTTCCCTGCCACGGGCTCCACGATGACGCAGGCTAGGTCCTCGCCCAGAGAATCGCATACTTTCCGGAACGCCCCGGCATCGTTGTAGGGCAGACATACTGTGTCAGCCACCGTGCCGGGCGGCACTCCCGCGCTGTCGGGCGTGCCGAAGGTCGCCGCGCCTGACCCGGCCCGGGCCAGAAGCGCGTCCACGTGGCCGTGATAACATCCTTCGAACTTCACCACCTTCGCACGTCCCGTGAAACCGCGCGCCAGACGGATGGCGCTCATCGTCGCTTCCGTGCCGGAGTTCACCAGACGCACCATCTCCACGGAGGGGATCATGCGGGTGATCCTCCGTGCTAGCGCCACCTCGCGCGCCGTGGGGGCGCCGAAGCTCAATCCGTCCGCCGCTGCCTCTTGCACGGCGCGCACCACCTCGGTCCGGGCGTGCCCGAACAACATCGGCCCCCAGGAACCGACGTAGTCAATGAACTCGTTGCCGTCGGCGTCCGTAAGGCGGCAACCTTCTGCCCGGACGATGAACGGCGGGGTCCCCTCCACCGCCCGGAACGCCCGGACGGGGCTGTTCACCCCTCCCGGCAGCAGTTTTTCAGCCTCATTCAGCAGCTCAAAGGATCGCGTGAACTCCATCTCCTGTCCATACCGCCGGAGCCGGAGCACGGGGCCGTTCGCAACGTAACCGTGCAAAAGAGAGGGCCGGCCGCCTGTCCGGCGTCCAGCCCCATCATAGCGTCCCCGGCCTGTCAAGCACAACGGGGGCAGCCTATTCCTCGGTCACCAGCACTTTCCGGCAAACCTCATCCAGCGTGGTCACGCCTTCCATCACTTTGCGGAATCCGTCCTGGCGCATGGTGCTCATCCCTTCGGCAACAGCCTGGGCCCGGATCACGTCGGCGGACTCGCATCTCACAGCCATCCGGCGGATCTCGCGAGAGACCGGCAACACTTCGGACACCAGAGTGCGGCCCTTGAAGCCCGTGTTGGCGCAGGTCTTGCACCCGCGGCCGCGCGCCAGGCGCAACCCTGCTGCGTCTATCCCGTTGGCGGCCAGCAGGGCCATCTCTTCAGGCCCCGGCTCATACTGCTCGCGGCAAGCGGGGCAGATGGTGCGCACCAGCCTTTGAGCCAGCACCGCGCTGAGAGAGGACGCGATCAGGAACGGCTCCACGCCCATATCCGTAAGACGCGCGAACGCGCCGGCGGCGTCGTTACAATGCAGCGTGCTGAAAACCAAATGCCCGGTCATACTGGCGCGGAAGGCGATGTCGGCGGTCTCCTGGTCCCGGATCTCACCCACCAGAATGACATCCGGATCCTGACGCAGAATGGCGCGCAGCTGCGTGTCGAAGGTCAAGCCGGCCTTCACGTTGACTGCCGACTGGCTCACGCCCTCCAGCTCGTACTCGATGGGATCCTCCACGGTGATGATGTTGATCTCCGGGTTGCGCACCTCGCTGAGGCAGGAGTAAAGCGTGGTGGTCTTGCCGCTGCCGGTTGGCCCCGTGACCAGGACAATGCCGTAGGGTTTGCGGATGATCTCGCGGATGGCGTCCAGCCCCTGATCAGAGAATCCGAGCTGCTCCAGCTTCAGAGCGTTGACGCTCTTGTCCAGCAGCCGCATCACGACGCGCTCGCCGTAGTGTGTCGGCAGTGTGGAGAGACGGATGTCCACGGTGCGCCGTGCCACCCGGATGGTGATGCGGCCGTCCTGGGGCACCCGCTTCTCGGCGATGTCGAGGTCTCCCATGATCTTCAAACGGGAGATGATGGCCGCCTGGATTGGCCTTGGCAGCAGTTTGACATCCCGCAACGCTCCATCCACCCGGAATCGCACCAGGCACCCGTTTGAGCGTGGCTCCACGTGGATGTCGCTTGCGGCCAGGTTGACGGCATCCCGCAGGATGTGGTTCACCGTCCGGACGATGGGCGCCTGTTCGCTCATCCGCCGGGTCTCGGCGAGGTCCCCCTCTTCGTCATCGCCGGACTCTGCCACCTCCAGGTCGGTGACGGAGTCCATGGCCTCCTCCAGCACCTCCGCGAGCTCCACGCTCTGCCCCCCGCCCCAGGTGGCGTCTATGAGGGCGGTAATGGCCTGCTCACCGGCCACCACCGGCTTGACGCTGCGACGGGTCACTCGCTGGACCAGATCCACGGCCTCCACGTCCAGCGGATCGAACATCGCGATGACCATGCAGTCGTCGCGGGCGCTGACAGGCACAAGCTGATACTGCCGCGCGATGGCTTCGGGTACCAGGCGGGCGACCTCCGGGTCCACCTGCTCCGGCACAAGATGCACATGCGGGATATCCAGCTGCAGGGCACGGGCCTCTACGATGTCCTCCTCCTGGACAAGACCCGCTTGCACCAGGGTGTCCCCGAGCCGCTGGCCC
>CALCJH010000327.1 GCA_937967775.1 uncultured bacterium
ACTCCGCAGCCGATGTCCCCTGACCATTCGTCGGCCGGAGCGTCCGGGCGGTAGTCCACCGGAGCGAACGCCAGCTCGTTCAGCCAGCCGGTGATGTTGCCCTGAGCGTCCACGTAGCCCACCGCCTCGCTGGAGCCCATCGCGATCCCCAGCACACGGTTCACCCCCAGCGACATGCTTCCGGCAAGCGCCGTCACGTCCCCGTCGTTTGCCACCTCCAGCGGGACGCCCATCTCCTTGCCCAGATTGATGTATAGGGGAGCGATCTTCTCCTCGAAAAGCTCCTTCGGCACGCCCCGGAACAGCGACGCAACGCGCACGCGGTTGTCAATGTAGATGCCCGCCGAGCTCACCCCGATGGCATCCACGCGCGGCATGTGCTCCGCCGCGCGCCGGAAGGCATCCCGGATGTGCGAGTAATGATACTCAGGATCCGACTGGTTGCGCGGATCCCAGGGAACCTCCTCGCTGAAGACCGGCTCCCCGTCAATCACGGCGGCCACCTTGCGGTCGCTGGCTCCCGCGTCGAATCCGATGCGGCACCCTTCCAGGTGGCGTCCCACCGGCACGGCGGCCTCGTTGGGCTCCGGAGCGTCTTCGTAAGCGCAGTGTTCCACAGTGAATGTGTGCCCGTAGACGCCGCCCATGAACTCGTAATCGAACGCGCGCTCCCCGGAAGGCGAGTAGACCTGGCTGATGTAATCCGCGACAGGTTTAGGACCGGCGATCGTGATCTTCCATCCTCCCCGCTGCCAGAGCAGGAACTTCACCAGCCGTTCCACATAGCGCAGGTTCTTGGCGGCTTCCGGATGGCCCGGCTCCAGCACGGTGGTCTCGTAGACGCTCCTCAGCCCCCCGCCGCGCTCAAGGGCGATCTTCAGAGGGGCCGCCGCCCCCGAGCGCTCCACCAGCGAACGGAATGCGCGATTGGCAAGCACGGCCGGCGCGAAGCCGGGGTCGAGTTCGGGCTCCAGCCCGGGCTTGATCAGATCCATGGGGAAATCACCTCAACAAAAACTTGACAGGCGGTATCTGGCCGCCCCACGGGGCATGTGTAACCGATTCCCCGCGCCATCCGCCACTTCGCCGCCCTCTCCTGTTTCTCCTCTCCAGACGCACCCGCAACGCCATGCCGGAATGCCTCCGGGAGCGTATACTGGAGAAGAATGGCAAAGCCCGGCGCATTCCGGTGGCGGGCGAAGCGCAACCCGGGATGCCCTCCCGGCGGTCTCAAACGTAAGAACGTGCTGCTGCGCACTCGTAACCCTACCGCCACAAGGGGGACCGTTATTGCGGCCCGGCCTTCCCGTTCAAAATGGGCAGGCTGTCCGCGCGCGGGCGCGGAAGAGAACATCGGGTAAAAGGATGGGCGGCGGCATCATTCCCGGCCTGCGTCAGGCGATCGTTCGCCGGCGGAGCCGGACGGAGGTTCAGGCTATTGGCTGGAGACACTATCTCTCGGCGTGACTTCATGGCCGGCGCTGCGGCTGCGGCCGGCGTCTGGCTGATCGGACAGGAGCTGTTCGCGGCGGAAGAGCAGCCCGCCGCGGCTGCCGGGCCGCCGGTGGCTATCGGCGTTGTCGGTCTGGGGTTGCAGGGCCGCGACCTTTTGGCGGCTCTGGGCAAGGTTCCGGCTGCAAAGGTGGCCGCCATCTGCGACACCTACGAACCCAGCATCCGGCGCGCGGCGGAGCTGGCTGCAGGGGCCGCCACGTATACGGATTACCGTCAGTTGCTGGAGTCCAAGGACGTTCAGGCGGTCATCGTGGCCACCCCTACCCATCGGCACCGGCAGATTGTGCTGGATGCCCTGCAGGCCGACAAGCATGTCTACTGTGAGGCACCCATCGCGGGAACGGTGGATGAAGCGCGCGAGATCGCGCGGGCGGGGCGCGACAGCAAGCAGGTCTTCCAGGTGGGACTGCAACTGCGCGCCGACCATCTGCACCGGCATGTTCTCCAATTCGTGCGCACGGGGGTTCCGGGAACGCTGGCCATGGCGCGCGCCCAGAACAACAAAAAACAGAGCTGGAAGCGGATGGCTCCCACACCCGAGCGGGAAGCCGAACTGAACTGGCGGCTGCAGCGCGCCACCAGCACCGGCCTGCCGGGGGAGCTGGGCATCCATTACTTCGATCTCCTGAACTGGTATCTGGACACGCGCCCGGTCTCCGTCACAGGAATGGGTGCCATCACATTCTACCGGGACGGGCGAGAAGTGGAGGATACCGTCCAGTGTGTGTTCCAGTATCCCGGCGGCATGAACGCGGTCTACTCAGCCACACTGGTCAGCTCCTACGATGCATCCTATCAGATGCTGTATGGCAGCGACGCCACCATCATGCTGAAGGGCCAGCGCTCCTGGATGTTCAAAGAGGCAGACTCACCCATGCTGGGCTGGGAGGTCTACGCTCACAAGGAGAAGATCGGGGACGAGACGGGCATTGCGCTGGTTGCGGACGCTACGAAGATCATCCAGGCCGGAAAGGAGCCGGGTAAGGAGGGCATGGATGAGTCGAAAGACGCCCTGTATTACGCGATGGAAGAGTTCTGTCACGCCATCCAGACCGGCCAGGCGCCGCCGGCGGATGCTGTGGCCGGGTTCCAGAGCGCGGTGACGGCCATCAAGGCAGCGGAGGCCGTGGCCGCGGGAGGAAAAGTGGAGTTCAAGCCGGAATGGTTCGAACTGGGCTGAAAAACGAAGGGAGTGCTGAAAGAGCATCTGCTATGAGCGAAGAGAAAAACGGCGGCCTGTCGCGCCGCGAGTTCATGAAGGCGGCCGGTGTGACGGCCGCGGGGTTGATGGTGGGTGCAGTGGCGAAGAGCCCGGTCTATGCCGTGGCTCCCGCCCGGGTCATCGGAGCAAACGACCGCATCAAGATCGGATATGTCGGCGTGGGTGGCATGGGCAGCGGCCATCTGGGTCACGTCAGGGAGTACGCCGCCGAGCAGAATGTGGCGGCGGTCGCGGTCTGCGATGTCTGGGACAAGCGGCGGCTGGCTGCAGCGGCGGCGGTGGAGCTGCCGGAGTCCAAGGCTTACAAGGACTACCGCAAGCTGCTGGAAGACAAGGATGTTGACGCGGTGATGATCGCCACGCCGGAGCACTGGCACGCGCGCATCGCCATAGATGCCATGGAGCAGGGCAAGCACGTCTATATCGAGAAACCGATGTGCCGCACCCTGCAGGAGGTGGAGCAGCTTCTGGCCACGCAGAAGAAGACCGGTTGCGTGGTGCAGGTTGGCTCTCAGGGATGCTCCGACGCCAAATGGCGGACTGCCGGCGAGCAGATCCGCGCGGGCAAGATCGGGCGTGTGGTGTTGAGCCAGGGCAGCTACTGCCGGAACAATCCGAATGGTGAGTGGAACTATCCGATAGATCCGGAGGCCGATCCCACCAAGAACCTGGACTGGAACATGTGGCTGGGGCCGGCGAAGAAGGTCCCCTGGAATCCCCGCCATTACTTCCAGTGGCGCAAATACACCAACTACTCGGCCGGCATCCTCTCGGACCTCTTCCCGCACCGGCTGCATCCGCTGATGATCGCCTGCGGCGAGCAGTATCCCGTGCAGGTCACATGCATCGGATCCATCCTGGGCAACGACGATCGCGATGTGGCGGACAATACCCAGGTGCTGGTGAAGTTCGCGGACGGCTCGCATATGTTGCTGGTGGGCTCCACGGTCAACGAGCAGGGCGTCCCGGATATGATCCGCGGCACCAAGGCCACCATCTACTTCGGCGGCGGCAAGGTGGAGATCCGGCCGGAGCGGCCGTTCTCGGACGAGATAGACCCTGAGGACGTCCCCGTCATCGGACCGGGCGAGAGCGTGCAGGAGCACGAGAAGAACTGGTTCCACTGCATCCGCACCGGCGAGAGGCCGAACTGCCACATCGAGCTGGCTGCCAAGGTGCAAACCATTGTGACCCTGGCGGAGAAGTCCTGGCTGGAGAACAAGACCATGAACTTCGATCCCGCCACCCGCAAGATCGTCTGAAAGGACGGTCTGTTGCGGAGGGGGACGCTATTCCCTGCGGGGCGGCGCTATCAGGCGCCGCCTCGCAGCATCTCGGGGTTTGAGCGATGAGTCCAGCCCCGGGTCCGGTGCGGGTATCCCGCTTCTGTATGGCCACCCGCTTCGAGATCGCACTGTACGGTGCGGAGGCCGACCGGCTCCGCGCCGCAGGTGAAGCGGCGCTGGAGGAGGTGGAGGCGGCGGAGCGCCTGCTCACCTGCTTCCAGCCGGATAGCGATCTCTCCGCCGTGAACGCCCGGGCCGCAGCCGGACCTGTGCGGGTAGATCCCCGGCTATTCGGTTTGCTTCAGATCGCGCAGGAGGTGTGGCGCGCTACTGGAGGGGCTTTCGACCCCACTGTTGGCCCCCTTATGAGGCTGTGGGGCTTCCGGGGCGGAACCTTCCGTGAGCCCTCCCCCGGGGACCTGGAACGGGTCAGACTCAGGTGCGGAATGCATCTGGTTGAACTCGATGCGCAGTTGCGCACGGTCCGTTTTCTGGCGGAGGGGGTGGAACTGGACCCCGGCGCCATCGGGAAGGGGTATGCCCTGGACCGGGCCGCCATGGCACTGCGTGAGTGTGGTGTTGTATCGGCGCTGGCCCACGGGGGGACGAGCACGGCCGTGGCTGTGGGCTCCCCGCCGGACGAGCCGTCATGGGCGGTGCGGATCGCCGTTCCTGGGGTGGAACAAGACGGCGCTCCGGTGGTCCGTCTGAAGGATGCCGCTCTCTCCGTATCGGGGGTTCATGGCCGCACGGTGGGGGCGGAAGGCCGGGTGGCCGGTCACGTGCTGGACCCTCGCACCGGGCTGCCGGTGGAAGGTGCGTTGCTGGCGGTGGTCACGGGGCCGGACGGTGCTCGCACCGACGCCTGGTCCACGGCTCTGCTGGTGCTGGGAGAGTCAGCATTCGGGGGCTCCACTCAACTACCGGAAGGCTTCTCCGCGGCTGTATGGTTGCGGGACGGCCGGATGCTTGCGCGCGGGCCTGCATTTGAGACCTGACCGGCCGCAAACCCGGTAATCGAACGGGCGTCGCGCGGCGTCCGGGTATGGGACATTATCAGTGAACGGAGAACCACCGGCGAAAGCCCCCGCTTCCCGTCCCCCGCGACGGACTCGCGGGTGCCTCTGATCCGGAGACTGCCGCCCGGGACCTGCCGCGCTCATCCCGGAGCTCCGGACCGCCGTTTGTTCTCCCCTGACAGAAAGATGCGCCTCTTCGAGACCCCTTACCGGGCCCGGCCGATCGCGGCCGCCCTCGCACAGGCAGACGACCTCGAAGGCCCGGGGGCCGTCAGCGTCCGGCTCAATGCGGCCGCAGACACAGGCCCCTCTGTTGATGGAGGTTCCTCAAAATGTCCAAGAGCGTCCTTGTTACGGACGACGCCCTCTACTGCCGCATGGAGTTGAAAAACATCCTGACCTCCCGGGGATACCGGGTGGTGGGAGAGGCGCGAAACGGCCAGGAAGCCGTGGAGCGCTACCGCGAGCTCCGTCCGGACCTGGTGACCATGGACGTGGTCATGCCTGAGATGGACGGCGTCGCCGCAGTTAAGAAGATCCGGGAGATTGACCCGGGAGCCACGATCCTGATGTGCTCCTCTATGGGCCAGCGCTCGCTGCTTATGGAGGCCCTTCAGGCCGGAGCGTCCGACTTCGTGACCAAGCCGTTCCGCGACCGCTCCGTTCTGAACAGTGTCCGCAAGCTGATCGGATAAGGCCTCGGCACCTGTCCGGTCCACCTGATTCCTGAAACGCTTTGCTGATGAACGATCCGGGAGGTTATGAGATGGACAGCGTTCGTCTCGACAAACGGGAGTTGGCGGAGGCAGTGATTGACGCCGCCTCCATGGTCTTGAGGGATCTGCTGAAGCTGCCTCCGCGCCGGGGTCAGATGCAGATCACACCCATCCAGTTCACGCGCGACGAGCTGACCATAGTCACGCGCATCTCCGGCGACATCTCGGGGGAGATTTTCCTGGGCATGTCGAAAGAGACAGCCCTGGCCATCCTGCGCCAGATGCTGCGTAGAGAGGTGACCGGGTTCGGCCGCCTGGAGAAGAGTGCGCTCGCGGAGCTCGGGACGCTGGTCACGGACACTGCCCTGGCCCTGCTGGAGGAGCGGGGAGCGCTCTGCTACTCCACCTGGTCGGGAGTGGTGACAGGCCGCGAAGAGCGGGTCACACCGTTCAGCGAACCCACGCTGGCTGCCCCGCTTTCGCTAGCTGTGGGCGAAGTGAATGTCAACGTCATGTTTGAGGGCTACGCGCCGTTCGCGTGGGCCAGCCCGGAAGCCAGGCTGGCTGCGCGGCGCAGGCTGCGCCTGTCACCCGGCGAGCGTCCGGCCGAGGAGGCTGTTCCTCTGGCCGCCTGATATTGCCCGTCAGGAAGGTGTGTTGCGGCTTCCCGCCCTGCTGTAATAAAGGGCCACGCGAAGCAGTACCAGTCCCAGAACAAGGAACGAGACGATCCGGTAAGGCGCGTCCACCGAGATCAGATCCAGCACAAAGACTTTCGCTGTCGTCAGCGCAAGGATGATCAGCGCGGTCACCCGTACCGCCTGGTTGTCGCGGAGCATACCTCCCGCCAGCAAAGCCAGACCATAAAGGGCCCACACGGCGGATATGCCGATCTGTGCGGCCAGACGCCAGTCTCCAAAGGCGGCCTGATGGTGGCGGACCCCCGACCAGGTCTCCACCGTCAGGCCCCAGAGGAGATAGACCACAAGCGCCAGCCATCCCGGTCCGCTCAGCTTCGAAGGCCGGCCCTCCCTGGCGTCGGGTAGCATCCGGAGCGAGAAGGCTCCCCCCGCCCCGATGGAGGCTAGCGACAGGAACCGGACGTTCCAGGGCGGCGCGAAGTCCACCTCCTCCCCCGCCACCGCATTCAGTCCAAGCAAGGCCCAGATGGTGGCGGCACAACTTCCCGCCAGCACACCGGACCATCCCAGAACACTCAGCGACCACAACCGTCCCAGCGTCACCGCCACCCACGCGTAGGCTCCCCAGAACGCGCAGAGGAGATAACGCGACACCGCGGCGGTTCCGGCCGGACCCAGGGGTGCCCATTCACGCACAGCGCCAGCGATCTCGAACGATAGCCCGATACCAAGCAGCAGCCATGCTCCCACCGCCGCGGCCTGCGCCGTCCCCGCGTCCGTTCCTGCGGGGTCGTTCTCCGCGTTTGAAGCCCGGCTGGCCATCCAGCCCGTCAGAGCGGCCATCGCCGATACGAAGGCGAAGGCGAAGATACGGATGTTGGCGAAAGGCGTCAGCGGGCTTGAACCGGAGCCGGCCGCCGCCAAGGGCGCAACAGCCAGGCCCGCCGCCAGCAGCACGAGCGCGCACATCCTCAGAGCCTGGAACCTTGCAGCCACTCCCGCTCCGTAGCTTGCCGCAGCGAGCGCCGTCCAGAGAACGGACATCACCAGCGCGGCCCTCGTGTCCGGCTCCAGGGGATGAGGTGCAGTTCTGAGCTCGAAGAAACGGAAGGACACCAGCCCTGCCAGCCATGCCGCCGCGAACAGGGCGGATGCGCCGGCGACGCCGGTCATTTCGTCGCGGGCATCCCTGGCTTTCAACTGGCTGTAGCCCGCGACCCAGGCATTGGCCAGCGCGAAGTAAAGAAGGGTAAAGGCCCGTCCATCCAGCAACGCGACGCGCGAAGCCCCGGCTGGCTCCACCTGGCTCCACAGCACCGCCAGAAGGGCGATTAGCCACACGATCTGCCCGCCCGTCCGGAACAGGGGATCGCGGAAGCAGTATCCTAGCGTCAGCAGCGCCGCCGCCTCAACGCTCCAGGCAGAGCTCGTCCATCGTATGTTCAATTGAGCCGGGACGCTCAAGGTCAGGAACAGGATCCCGAGAGCCCCGGTGCTGAACCGGAGAGCCCGGTTCCCGGGAATCCTGCGAGCCGACCAGACGGCTATGCATCCGAAGAACACCGACAGAGCCAACGGGAACGCGCCCGGTAATCTGCCCGACGCATCGTGGACCAGTGCGTTCCCGGCCATCGCGTAGGTCAGAGATGAGGCGAACAGAAGCAGCAGGTCAGCCGGGGCTGTCTCCTCGCGTTGCAGCAGGCTGCGGAAGATGGACGCCCCAACAAACATCAAAAAATAGAGTGTGCTGAACCAGAAAACCTGCCATCTGTGGACTTCCGGCGAATAGGACGCGTCGGCCCATCCCAGAAGTAGAAGGACGGTGGAGGCGAAACTCAGCAGCACGGCTGGTCTCCACTGCCTGACCAAAGAGACCGCCAGGATGCCGCCGTTTAGCACGGCAATATAGATCAGCAGCAAGAGCGCCGGTCCGCCGGTGCTGTCTTTTCCGCCCACCAGGGCGGGGGTCAGAAAACCGCCCAGCGTTGCAAGGATGATGAGGCTCAGCGCGTCGAAACGCACCGCCAGCGCCACGCCCGCGGCGCAGACGAGCGCCATCAGCAGGAATGCCGTCTCGTTGCGGATCGCGCCGTAGCGCTCCCCTGCCGCCCAGACGGTGAGATACAGCAGAGCCAGCCCGCCTCCCATCAATGCGTCCCCGAACCAGCGTTCCAGCCGGCCGCGCACGCGAGCCCCCGCGGTGACGAGCACGATCCCCGCCGCCGAGCCGATGCCCAGCTGGCCCCACTCGCCCAGATACTGCCAGCTGTATCGGAGGAACAGACCCACCGCGAAGAAGATGGCCAGCGAGCTGGCCCACATGGCCCCCCGGCCCCCGAGGAACCTCTCGAACCGGGTCTGCCAGCTCTCACGGGGCCCGGCGGCCTCGGGCGTCAAGGGAGATACAAGTGGCGCCCCCTCTTGGCTGAAACGGGAGTTGGGAGCAGGCTCCCCGGCGATACCGGGCGGTTGCGGCACGGGCCGCGGTGACAGAAGGATGGCCGGAGGAGGAATGTCCGGAGCAGGCGGCACGGGTGGCAGACCGGGCACCTCCGGTGGAGGAGGGACTTTTAGTCCGGAGGCGGTAGGGATCTCCGATGGAGCCTCCGGCAGCCTCGGAGACGTTGCGTGTGGCAACGCGGAGGCCCCGGTTCCTCCGGTTGCCTTCTCCAGCGCTTCCAGCCGGGCGTCCAGCTGCTCTACTGCCCGCGCCAGCGATTCGATACGTTGCCGGAGCGATT
>CALCJH010000328.1 GCA_937967775.1 uncultured bacterium
GAGATGAACCGTATGGTGGATCGGCTGGCCACCATGGAAGAACGTCTGCGGGCGCAGTTTTCGGCCATGGAGGCCAGCCTCAGCCGGCTGCAGAGCCAGTCCCAGTATCTGATGCAGGCGATGTCCGGCCTGACAGCGTCCCGGAACAACAGTAAGTAGCACATCAGGGGGACCGCGCGGTTGAGCGGAGTGCGGGGTTATCAGCAGTATGCGGTGAACGAGGGGGCCACGGCAGGCCCGGAGCATCTTGTAGTGATGGCGTATGACGGGATGGTACGGTTCCTGCGCGATGCGGAGGACGCCGTCCGCAACAGGGATCACGACCGTCAGAACACCTGCATCCAGCGCGTGCAGAACATCCTCTCCGTGCTGGCGGCCAGTCTGGATCCTTCGGTGGATGAAGGGATTACGCGGAACCTCTCCGCGCTCTATGACTGGTACTACCTGAGATTGGCGGAGGCGAACATCAAGGACGATCTGGAGATGCTTCAAGAGGTCCGCGCCGGAATCGAGGGGCTGCGCGACGCGTGGCAGGAGGCGGAGCGCCGCAGCCGCGCGGAAAGGCTTGCGCTGTCTCCGGTGGAGCTTCAGGAGGCGGCCTGATGGCCCTCTCCGGCCCGCCAACGGATGTAGCCGGCTCGCTGGAGCGCCTGAATGCGCTGCTGGATGAGTGGGTCAGGCTCACGCGCACGGCTCTCACTTTGTCCCCTGACGATGCGAGCGGCATCAGTTCCATCCTGGACCGGCGCGAGCAGTTGATGCCGCTCATCGGAGAGTTGGCCTCGGTCGTGCAGGGAGAGCAGGCAACTGCGGATCCTGACGAGGCGCTGCAACGCGAGCGGCAGCGCTGCATAGAGCTCAGCGGTCAGGCCGCCGACCTGGACAGCCGGTGGGCGGCGATGATGGCGGAGCGTCTGGAGGCCCTGGGTGCGGAGCTGAGCCGGGCCCGGACCGCGCGTCGGCTGGGGCGGGCCTGCGGAGGCCGTGAGGAGGCGGCCGATGCCCGGTTTCTGGATCAGAGCACTTAGCGCGGCGTCAGCGCTGGCGCTGACCGTGCCCGCGGTGGCCGTCCAGGTGCGCGTGGAAGAGCTTTCCGCGCCTCCTTCCGCTCCGCTTCTGAAGTTGCAGCAGTCCCTCCGGGAAGCGCGCGCAAGCGGCTCCGTGCGGGTCTACAGCGCAGGCCGCAGCCTTGAGGGACGGAACATCCCGCTGGTGGTCATGAGCCCCACGGGCCGTCCTTCACTTCCACCGGTCCGGGTGCTGATCATCTGCGCCCAGCACGGGGACGAGCCCGCCAGCGTGGAGGCCATCTCGGACATCATCCGCCACTGCGCGTCCGGCTGGGATCCCTCAGAACTGCTGACCCCATCTCTGCGGAAAGGCTCCGCTGGTCTGGAGGGTCTAAAAAACGTTCTGTGGATCATCGTCCCGGCGGCGAATCCTGATGGCCTGCAGGCGGGCCGCCGGTCCAACAGCGCCGGCGCCGATATCAACCGCGACTGGTACGCGCGGACCCAGCCCGAGACACGGGCGGTGAAGCAGGCATTTGCGCGGTGGGCGCCTCACATGGTGCTGGATCTCCACCAGTGGAGCCCCGACGATCCTCCGCCGGCGGACAACGGGCTGGAGATGGCAGCCGCACCCGGCCGGACCAACAGCATGGAGCGTGCGCTGGCCGGTAGGGTTCTCCCTGCCGTCCGCGCCACCGGCCGGAACGTGTCTCTGATTTCATCTCGGCCGGGAGCGGATCCCACCCTTGCTCACCGCTTCTTCGCATCCACCGGCGCGGTGTCGTTCCTCATTGAGACGGCCGCGCGGAGCGCACCGGATGAGCGCCGCCGGATGCTGAAGGATCTGGTCCTTCTTCTCTCCGATGCAGCAGGCCGGACCGCTGCTCCGGGGTGGGAGGAGGCTCTGAAAGGGACTCCCGCCGGGGCGGCAGCCGCATCCTTCCATTATCCTGCCGAGTATCGTGAGTGGGTGGCCTCCCGCGACGGTGGGGGGCCCGGAGGACCGCAGGGCCCTCTTTCGGACCCGCGCCTGTGGGCTGCGGCGGCGCTTGGACTGTGCCTCGCTGTGATGCGGACCCGTCAAGGCGAGGCGCATCCGCTGAGGGGACGGACCGCCGGCGGCCGCGTCTCACCGGTGCGGAGGAGACCGTGGGGCTTCGGCGTGGGTTCTTCCACGGCGAGGCGGTTTCCCAGATATGAAAGGGCGCGGGAACGTGCGCCGCTGCTGAAAAACGCCCTCCGCGCAGCCGCTTCGTGTGCCGAAAACATGTCGTATGGTCCGCGAAGCCGGCCTACCTCGATCAGGCCAATTGTATCCACAGCGGAGACGGGCAACCGATGATCGAACAGCTTGCAGAACACTGTCAGGAGCTTCTGGCCCACTTCCTGGGACGCACCCGCACGGCGGTGGCGGTACTTGACCGCGAGGGCACGGTAACAAGCGCGAATCCTGCACTTGCCGCTCTCACGGGCGTGCCGGGCGACTCATTTACGGACCGGCGTCTGGAGGATATCGTGGCTCCATCCTTCCGAGAACCGTTCCTGGAGGCGATTCAGGAGGCGTGTCTGGGCGTCCGGGTAGAGATTCGCCTGAGTGTGCTCTCTCTGGACGGCCTGCTGCGTCCCTGCGCTCTCCAGATCTGGCCCGGCGAGAACAGCCTGCTGGTGCTGCTGGAGGAGGAGTGCGAGACGGACGAGGAACAGGCCGTTACAGGCGCCGAGACTCCCGAGGCGTTCCAGCGTCATCTTAGTCTGGAGCTCTACCGCGCCGCGCGCTACCATCGCCCCTTGGCGGTCATTAAGTGCGAGGTGGACGGGGTAGAAAATCTGCGCGCTCAGTACGGGGATGAGGTGACCGGCAGGCTTCTGGCGATGATCGGGTGGGCGCTTCGCAAGCATACACGGCGTACCGACCTCGTGGCGCGGATGAGCTACTCCCAGTTCGCCTTGCTGTTGCCGGAGACCG
>CALCJH010000329.1 GCA_937967775.1 uncultured bacterium
TCCCGGAAGCGATGATTCCCGCCTTCAGCAGGCTGAGATAGTCGTTGCCGAAGTTGAACAGGTCGGCGAAATCCGTGACGTCCTTCGTGGTGTTCAGGTCCACGCTGGTCAGCCGGACCACCGGTTCCGGGATCACGCGGAGGTAGACTTCGATGGGAGAGCTGACGTCCGGATCACGCCCGTGGACGCCAAGGTCCACCGAGATGTTCAGGACACGCGCGCCCTCCGGATAGTCCATCCCCAGGAAGAAGATGTCCGACCATCCACTGTGGCTCAGATCCAGCCGCACCGGCGTGGTCTCGCGCAGGACGGGATAGAGGCGGCATCCCCGCTCGCGCCGCAGCAGCTCCAGCCGGATTCGCACCGGGTGATCCTCCGAATGCGCCACCCGGAACATCCATTGATTCCCCCGGGTAGCGCGCACGCTGCGGCGCACCTGGTCGGCCAGAGTCTGGAAGGTCAGCTGATGATATGCCGCCGCCAGCGCACTGCAGAGCGCTCCGTTCGGCCCGTGCTCGCGCATCGCACCCTGGAAAACGGCAATGGCCTCCTCGAATCTCCGCGACAACAGATGCTCGAACCCGGCGAAGGGGACTGTCCCGGAGTCGGGAAGCTCCGGCGATTCCATCAGATAGAACCGGTAGATATAGTACAGGTAGCAGCAGGCGCGCACCCGTTCGTACAGGTTCCCGGAGGTCTTTCGGAAGGCGTCCAGCTCGCCACAGACCTCCAGCATCCGCCGGGCGTCCATCCCGGCGACAAGGTCGTTCAGGGGACGGTCACGATCCACCCGGTCCGTGGCGGTTATCGTCCGGAGGAGAGGGTTCATAAAGCCGCCTCCGAGCCAGTCCCGTCGCGGCGGCGTGATTCGATCAGTAGCTCCACCACGCTCGCCAGGGCCTCATCGGCGTCGCGGCCGGCCAGGGCAAGCGCCAGCTGCGCGCGCATGAGCCCCAGTTTCTGCCCGATGTCATAGCGTGACCCCTGCACCTCCAGCGCAAGGTATTTCTCCCTGCGCGCCAGTTCGTCCAGCGCGGGCGTCAGCAGACACTCGGAGCCGTCCCGCAGACGCTCTTCCAGAATCTCGAACACTCCGGGAGTCAGCACGTGGATGCCGAAGAAGCAAAGGTAATGTCCGGTGCGCAGCCCCGGCGTCACAAGCTCCAGTTCCGCCGTGGTAATGGATGGCTTCTCAAGGATGTGCTCAACCTGGTAGACCCCTGGCATCTCCTCCACGCGCCTGCCGGCCAGCGTCCCAAAGTTGCGGATGAGACTTTCGCGGGTCACCTGCACTCCCGAGACCGAACACTCCTCCGCCTGGGCAAGTGAGGTGATCTGCCGGGCGCAGCGGGCGTCCGGATGGCTGGAGATGTAGACGTGATCTTCCAGAAGCAGCAGGAAGGGCTCGCCTGCCGTAAAATCGCGCGCGCAGTACACTGCGTGGCCATATCCTCGGGGCTCCTCCTGCACCGTGAAATGGAGCCGCCGGATGAGATCCTCGATCTGGTCCGCCTGGCGCTCCGCCCACTCGCTGCCGCCGTGCGCGGCCAGTAGGTTCTCGCGAAGGCGCCTGAGCTGCGCGGGGTATTCCTCAGGGTCACCCGGCGCGCAGACGATGCAGATGTCCTCAGCCCCCGCCGCTATGGCTTCGCCCGCGATGAGCTGGATGACCGGCTTGACCACGCCGTCCAGGTCGGCGACGGGCAGCATGGCCTTCTGGACGGTGCTGGCGGCGGGATAAAGCCGGGCTCCCCGCCCGGCTGCGGTGATGACGGCTTTCCTGACGTTCATATTGCGGTATCCCCTGAAAGCTTCCGTGGGAGGGTGCGCCGCGCTGCCGCTGCAGCCTCCGGCGCACCTGCAGATTTCGACACCGCGCCACGGCTTACCTGCCGCGCTGCAGGAATCGCACGGTCAATGAAGAGGAACGAGGGCACGGCCTCCCCGCTCAAAGCGGCGTCTTGATGTCATTCCTCGAACGCCATTACCGCCGCCTCCGCATCACGCTCCCCACTATTCCCGTCAACCCCATCGCAAGGGCGGGAAGTGAAGCGGGCTCAGGGATGAATACAGGACTGATGCTGATATTGCCGCCAGATCTCTGGGTGGCCACGTAGCAGACATAACCGGGCTTCACAGACTCCACCGTGAATGCGAAACCGCCTAGGGATTCTCCTGGGAGCAACCGCATCGCCGAATCGCGTGTTGTCCATTCAACTGCATAGTGAATATAAGACTGCTGATAGATATTCTATACCGACGGGCCAGAAACATCCATGGATAAGACGTCCATGACCTTGATACCCCAGATGAATTATCTCAAAGTGTTATAGATTGATAATTCAATCTTATAACAACTTTCTAAGTGATAATAATAAGCCGATACTAGCAGGATATCTGATTCACTTGGCGAGATAAGAAGCGCAAAGGACAGGCAGATCAGTATCGTACGTATGAGAAGCGCCTTAACCATTCTACTCCTCCGCCGCTCGTTTACCGGAAGGCGAGCATCAGAGCGCTAGATTCTCTACTCGTGACGAACATCCGCCGCAACATATCCTCGCCACCAGGTCAAGGATTATCCGAGAGATCATCAAC
>CALCJH010000330.1 GCA_937967775.1 uncultured bacterium
CTGTTCTGTGATGTGGACCGCGAAGCTGTCATCCAGTCCCTGGACGTGGAGACACTGTATGAGGCCCCGCTTGCGCTGGAGGAGCAGGGACTTGCCCGCCTGGCGTGCGAAAAGCTGAAGCTCCCGCCAAACGCTCCGGACCTGGAGGAGTGGCGCAGGATCGTGGAGACCATCAAGCATCCGAAAGAGCACGTGACAGTCGCTATTGTGGGCAAATACACCGGCAACGGGGACGCCTACATCAGTATTGCCGAGGCTGTCCGGCACGGAGGCGTGGCCAATGATTGTGGGGTGAGTATCCGTTGGGTGGACTCCGAGGATCTGGAATCGGGATCGGCGGAGACTGTGCTGTCTGATGTGGATGCCATCATCGTCGCCGGGGGATTCGGTGCGCGTGGCGTGGAGGGCAAGATCGCCAGTATCCATCACGCCCGCGAGAACGGCATCCCGTTCCTCGGTCTGTGCTACGGCCTGCAGATGGCGGTCATCGAGATGGCGCGCCACGGCTGCGGCCTGGAAGGGGCGAATACCGAGGAGGTGGATCCGGAGTGTCCACACCCCGTCATCCACTTGCTGCCGGAGCAGCAGGGGGTGACTGAGAAGGGCGGAAGCATGCGGCTGGGCGTGTATCCCTGCCGGATCATCCACGGCTCGCGGGCGCACAGCCTCTACGGCATGGAGCTCGTTTACGAGCGCCATCGCCATCGCTACGAGGTGAACAACGCCTACCGTCCGGCGCTGGAGAAGGCCGGGATGGTGTTCAGCGGAGTGTCTCCGGACTACAGGCTTGTGGAGATGATTGAGGTGCCCTCGCATCCGTTCTTCATGGCCACACAGTTCCACCCCGAGTTCAAGAGCCGTCCCAACCGGCCGCATCCGCTGTTCCGGGGACTGGTGGAAGCCGCGCTGAAGCGCTGCCGCGAGACTTCCGGGCGGTCGAACGGTTCTCGGAAGGGCGCCAGGCGCGCAGCGGGAGCCCAGTCCGTAGCCGCCGGAGCCTGAAAGCATCGCTCACGCGCCAGGAGACCCCTGAATGGATCCGGATGAGCGCTTCATGCGCCTTGCCATCGAGAAGGCTCTGGAGGGCATCTCCCGGGGTCAGACCCCTTTCGGCGCGTGCATCGTCCGCGGCGGCGAGGTGATCGCCTGTGAGCATAACGTGGTGTGGGCGACGACGGACATCACCGCTCACGCCGAGGTCCACGCCATCCGCAGAGCGTGCGCAGCCCTGCAGACGGTGGATCTCTCTGGATGCACGGTCTATTCCACGTGTGAACCATGCCCGATGTGCTTCAGCGCCTGTCACTGGGCACGGGTGGAGCGCATCGTCTACGGAGCCTCCATCCGGGATGCGCAGCTCTACGGCTTCAATGAGTTGCCGGTCGGCAATGTGGAGCTGAAGCACCTGGGCCGCTGCCCGGTGAAGATCCGTGGCGGTTTGCTGGTGTCGGCCTGCCTGGAGCTGTTCCGCCTCTGGAGCCAGCAGGGCAGCCGCAGAACCTATTGACGGGCCGGAAGGTCAGCGGATGTCGCGTCCCTGCACGCCTCCAACAGTGCGGTTGACGTCGATCGGATCGTTGGGGTCGGCGGACGGGAGGATGTCCTGGGCGCGGACGAACGCCACATGCCCGTCTGCGAAGGCGTAGTTGCGGGCGCCCTCGGCGGGGCCCCACCAGGTGGCCTGCCGGGGGGCGGCATGATTGGACGTCCATTCCCCCACCAGGATCTTGGCTGACGGATGCTCCACTGAGGACTGTTTTTGCGGGACCGGAGTGAAGCGTCCGGAGGGGTACAGGTCACTTCGGGCCATCTGCGCCACCACCTCCGGGGGATAGAAGAAGCAGGCGGAGTAGGCATAGGACGTGCGATCGTATCTGTCCTCGCCGGAGACGTCCGCCGGACAGTACAGCACTCCCGTGGCGCGGTTGGACTTCAACGGGTCACCGTCCACCATACCCATCCCCTGTGCAATGTACGGTTGCAAGGGCCATCTCCAGTGCCTGCCCACCCAGAAAAACGGGTTGGGGGCGCCGTTGGAAAGTGGCCGGTAGGGATAGGTTCCGTTCCAGTCATCCAGGTACAGGAGAAAGCCTTGAGCGATCTGCTTAAGATTGGACTGGCAAACCGATCTCCGCGACGCTTCCCGCGCGCGGGCGAACACCGGGAAGAGGATGCCCGCCAGAATGGCGATAACGGCAATCACTACCAGTAACTCGATGAGCGTGAAGGCTTTCCGAGAACGCATTTTTTCCGTAAATATCCTTTGGCGCGTGCTTCAGGAGTGGTCGGTTTTCAGGGCTTGCGAAGTTCCGGTGCCGGTCGGCTAAACTCAGCGCGTGGCTCGGAAACGAAGGAGTTCCAGCGCGATGATGGCGGGCGGAACCTCGGTGAGGGTGCCGACCCGGTCTATAATCCTTGCCAGGGCCCTCTGGGACGGTTCATCGGGCGACTGGTCGTCGTAGAGCTCGTCCATCGCATCGGAGATCATCTGAATGGCATCCATCAGGTAGCGCCCGCGCACCTGGGGAAGCTGACGCAGGTTCATCGAGGCATACGTGCGCCCCAGCTTCTCGAAGACGCTTTCCCAGGTCTGGGTGGTCTCCATTTCGCGCCGGGCGCGCTCGCGCAGGCGCATCTTGGCCTCTTCGTTGGCCTTTTGGCGCGCCTTGAAGTGCTCCCAGTCCTCCACGGTGGCGCCGTCTATGACGCAAAGGCGCAGCTTCTTGCCGCTTGATGCCAGCAGAGCGGCCTCGATGGCGTTGCGGTGGTCGGA
>CALCJH010000331.1 GCA_937967775.1 uncultured bacterium
CGCGGGCTGATCCGCCATATTGGCCAGCACGATGCTGAGGCGCAGGTCGGCCCCGGTGCCGTTCTGATGATGATAGAGCAGCCGGGTAGGCTTGCCCGGCTCCAGCAGGGCCGCATACAGAGGCTGCGGAGTCTTCACCTGTTCCGGGAAGTTACTGTAGAGCAACACCTCGGTGTCCCGGGCGTCGAGACTGGTGCGCTGGACCTCCACCGACGTCTGAATCCGCGCCGTCAGGAATCCTACGCCATCCATCTTGATGTTCACCGGGACCCTCAGCGATGCCGCTCCCTGGGGCAAAGCCGGTGCCTTCCCGTCCACGGAAACCACAGCGAATGCCCCTGGCTGGAGCTGGCATACCGCACGTGCGGCGCGAAGCACAGCCTCTTCCACCACGTCCGCGGGAATTCCCGAACGGCCTGTCACCCGTGCCACGGGCACCGGCTGGCTCATGGTTCCCGCATAATGAGCCACCCGGACCGGGATGGAATCCGACCCGTCCGGGCAGGTGATGGTCAGGCGAGCAGATGCGGGGCTCTTTCCCAGCACGGACACCGTGCTGGACGGCTCCATCCGGATTTCTGCCGCGTCCGGAGGGTCCAGCGTAATCTGGAAGGGACCGCGGGAACTGCCGGTTACCGCCGCCCGCCGGGTCTCCCCGATGGGGACGGTAAGCTCGCGCTCCCGGAGCCTCACCGGCGGAAGGGTCAGCTGACGCGTCAGCTGTTGGGCCCACGTGCGGGCAAGGGCAAGCGGTGTGGTGGACTGAGCCGCCGCCTCCGCCGCGGTGGCATACGCCAAAACCTGGTTGCCCCAGTAAAGCGTCGCAGATCGTGCTGTGCCGGCTGCGCGGATCTTCGAAGGCGAGTGACCTTGCGCCGCAAGGTCGCTGATCCTACGCACCACCAGAGCTGCCCGGTGCTGCGGGTCCAGCCCGGCATTGGAGGTGCGAACGGACATGACCGGTCCGTTGTTCACGTAGACGACGGCCGTCTTGCCCGAGACGCGCACATCAACCGAGACGGCAGCCTCTCCCGGGCGCGCCGCCAGGGCTAGCAGGGCTAGGATGACTAGGGGAATGACGGATAAGAGTCGGGATAGTCGCATAGCCTCCTTGCTCCCGGCTTCCTGATGTTCCGCAAGAGTGGTTTCGGGATTGTACTCCCCCTGCGTTCCGGTGTCAAACCATCAGCCCTTTCCGCAGACTATCTGCTCCGTCCGGTCGATTGCGGCAGGACTCCCCATGACGATCAGCTCATCCCCTGGCTGGATGACGAAATCCGGGTCAGGATTGGTATGCACCTTCTCCCCGTTCCGTTTGATCGCCAGGACGGTTATGCCATATTCCTGGCGCACCCTGGCCTCGCGAAGGCTCTTCCCGGCGAGGGGACATCCTTCCGAGACCTGCAGATCTCCGATCTCAAGATCCTCGCTCTCGTTGTGGACCACCAGGTCCAGGAAGTCCATGGTCCGGGGCTTGATGACCGCAGCGGCGATCCGTTTTCCTCCGAGGGTGTAGGGCGACATGACCCGGTCTGCGCCGGCCCGCTTCAGCTTCTGCTCGTTCTCCTCGCGGATGGAGCGGGCCACGATGTACAGGTTCGGATTCAACCCCCGGGCCGTCAGCACGATGAAGACGTTCTCCTCATCGGTCGCTGTCACGGCGATCAGCCCTTTTGCCTTGTTGATATTCGCCCGGTGGAGCACCTCATCGTCAGTCGCTTTTCCTTCGATGTAGAGCGTGTCGTGCTCGATGAGCGAAGGGATCTGCTCCGGGTTCCATTCGATGACAACGTACGGGATGTTGTTCGCCCGCAGATCCTTGACGATCTGCTTCCCCATGCGGCCGTATCCGCAGACGATGTAATGGTCCTTCAGTCTGGCAATCGCGTCGTCCATTCGTCTTCGCTTCTCCCTGGCTTCCGTCTCCTCCAGCAGGTCAGCCGCCTCAGCGGCCGCGTCGGAAAAAGGTTCAAGCACCACGTGTGCGCCGGCTTTCAAAAGCTCCGGTGTATCTTCAGGACGCTGCGCTGTCAGGGCAAGGTTGCCGTCGTAACCGTGCGCCTTCAGGCTGTGTGCCAGCGTCAAATTGACATCCCGCGACGGTACGGCGCTCACTACCCATCGCACAGTGGAGAGTGGCAGCATGGCCGGGAACTCCGGATCCTGCGCGTCACCGAACCAGGCCGCCCGACCCATTCTGTTCCATTCGCGCACGGTCTGTGGGTCAAAATCTACCCCAAGTACGCGGCGCCCTCGCTGCTCCAGCTCCCGGACGATGCCGCTGCCATATCTCCCGCAACCGAACAGGATGGTGTCCGCGGCTGCCCCCTCGCCGTGCTCCGAGTCCAGCTCCTGTTCACGGAAAGCGTTCTTGCGCTCGAAGATGCGCAAATAAGGCGCCAGAACGCCGTACAGCTGCCGAGAGTAGAGGATCATATACGTGGACAGGGCGATCGTCACCAGACCCACCAGTGTCACCACGCCCACATCGGCTTCGTCAATATGCCCCAGGCTGAAACCAAGCGACGCCAGAATGAGCGAGAACTCGCTGATCTGCGCAACGGTCAGACCGGCCAGGAAGCTGGTGCGGCTGCGGTAGCCCATCACACCCATGATGACCATGACGATGATCGGGTTTCCGATGAGCACGAAAAGCGACAGTGGCACAGCCTTCCACACCTGGCTTCCCAGTAGCCCCAGGTTCAGCCTGGCTCCCAGCTCGATGAAAAAGAACAGCAGCAGAAAATCGCGCAGGCTGACAAGCCTGGCTCCGAGGATCTCCCGGTAGCGTGTCGAGGCCAGAGAGATGCCGGCCAGAAACGCGCCCACCTCTTTGCTGAAGCCCAGCCATTCGCACAGCCCGGCCAGGGCGACAGCCCAGGAGATGGCGCCTAGCACCAGCAGCTCCGAGGATCGGGCGAAGAATTCCACAACCCGTGGGATGACGAACGCCATCAGCAGGCCGAGACCGGCGATCAGCACCGCCCCTTTTGCAACGATCCCGACAATATGTGCCCACAGCGGAAGCTCGCTCTGGCCGCCGAAGGCGGACAGGACGATCATCGCCAGCACCACAACGACGTCCTGTACAATCAGGAAGCCGATGGCGATGCGTCCGTGGAGCGAGTCGGTCTCGCGCTTGTCTGACAGCAGCTTGACGATGATGATGGTGCTGGAGAAAGTCAGCGCGACAGCCACGTAGAGCGCGCTGATCGGCCGGAGCCCCAGGGCGATGCATATGAAATAGCCGCCGATGGTGGTAAACGCCACCTGTCCGAGACCCGTCGCCAGCGCAACGGGACCCATCGTGCGGATAAGACCCACGTCCAGCTTGAGTCCCACGACGAACAGCAGCAGGGCCAGTCCCAGTTCCGCCAGAAGGTGGATCTGGTCAGACTTGTCCACCCATCCCAGACCGCTGGGTCCAACAAGGATACCCACGCCGATGAAGCCCACCAGCAGAGGCTGGCGGAGGCGGATGGCGACGGCGCCCACTGCTGCAGCCACGAGTAGCAGCAGCACGATCTGGTCGAACAGGTTGCGGCTGATCTCAACGCCCAAAGCAAAAGCGCCCAGGGACGCGGCGGAGATGGTCTTTCCGGCCGCGTCCCCGTCGTATAATAGTGTCAGTTGGAGGCGTCCAACAAGAGGGCGGGTCGCGGACCGGCTGATGCCGCCCGGGAAAGGTTTGAATGAAAACGGGAGGGGAAAAGCTTTCAAAGCGGTTTCTGATCTGGGTGGCAGCGGTATTTGCGTTGGGCTTGAGGATCCCCGCTGCCTGCGAGGAGGATCGCTACGCCCGCGCCGACGCCGTGGCGCTGGCCGTCAGGTGCGAGCCTGGCGCTTCCGTCGCCTCGCTTGCCAGGACCCTGACAGGGGGGCTGACATCGGACGAGGAGCGCGCGCGGGAGATATTCCGCTGGATCGCGGAGAACGTGTCCTACTCGGCCGCGCGTCCGGCCTCAAGCGGCGGCGCAGAGGCTGTCCTGCGAAGCCGCACTGCCGCCTGCGAGGGATACGCCAGTCTGTTCGCGGCGATCTGCCGGGCGGCGGGACTGGAGGCAGAGGTGATAAGCGGGTACTCCAAAGGCTATCACTACAGGGCAGGAGGAGCGCTGTCCCTCAAGCCGGACCACGCCTGGAATGCGGTGAAGATCGGCGGGGTCTGGAAGCTGGTGGATTGCACGTGGGGTGCGGGCTATATGGACGACTCCGGCCGTTTTCATCGTCTCTTCAACGGTCACTACTTCCTGACCCCGCCCGAAGAGTTCATCTTCGATCATTTTCCCGAGGATCCAAAGTGGCAGCTGGTGGCCAGGCCTGTTTCTCGGGAGGAGTATCAGCAGCTTGTCATGGTGCGGCCGCCGTTCTTCCGGTATGGCTTGCAGCCCGTCAGTCACAGGCAGGTTGGGGTCCGGTTGCGTGGTCCGGGCTCTGTGATAATAAGAGCTTCGCCGGACGTTGCGCTGATGGCGCGCCTGTATTCGGGCGACACGGAGGTAGCAGGCGCTCCCGTGTTTGTCCGGCGCTCCTCAAACGCCGAGGTGCTGATCAATCCGCCGGCTGCCGGAGCCTACCGGCTCCGCATTTTCGCAAAGAGCTGTGACAGCAGCGGTCCCTACGAGTGGGCGGCGGAATACTCCATCAAGGCAGAGGCGGCGGGGGAGCCGGACGCATATCCTCGCGCCTATGAGGCCTACTACAGACGCAGCGTGTGCCTCGATAGTCCTCTCCAGGGGCGTCTTCCAGCAGGTCAGCCGGTGAGCTTCCGCCTCAGAGTTCCGGAAGCAAGCCAGGTGGCCCTGGTCTCGGGGGACGATCTGACATTTCTTGAAGAGAAGAAGAACTGGCGGGAAGCAACGGTCGTCCCGAAGCGGGGGCCTCTCCAGCTGGCGGCAGCATTTCCCGGATCGGACCGGTTTGAAGTGTTGCTGTCCTACGATGTGCAATAGACCTGTTGTGCGGAGCGCGTGCCGGGGAGATTGTGTAAGTGAGGCGAGAAAATGAAACCCGTGCTTTGCGGAATCCTCACTCTGGTATCGATGATAGGTCTGGCTGCAGCCTGCGGGGCGGATACTGTGGCGCTTGCGAAGTTGAAGCCCGACAGCGCGCCCGCAACGGTGGTTGGTGTGTCCGTGACCGCCGTTTACGATGACGCCCTCTATGTGCAGTCGCCCGGATCGCACTGTGGGCTCAGGGTGCAGCTTCCAGGTTACACTGGGGTGATCGGGGATCTGGTGAATATCTCCGGTGTGATGGGCACGCTGTCTACCGGCGAGCGCTTCATGCAGGCGGATACCGTCACGCCTTCCGGGCGATCCCTGGTGCAACCTGTCTGGCTCCGGACGCGGGATGTGGGCGGAGGCAACTAGTTGTTCGATCCGGGGACCGGGGCCGGGCAGCGTGGCATCCCGGGTAGCACCGGCCTGAACAACATCGGACTGCTGATCAACGTCGCCGGAAAGGTAACCGAGACGGGAACGGACTGGTTCGCCGTGGATGACGGTTCGGGATCTCTTGGCGTCTCCGGCGCCGGTGGTCTTCGCGTATCGGCGGTCAACTTCCTGGTCCCTCCCACAGGCGTTCCGGTGCGGGTAACGGGCATCAGTTCCCTCCGCACGGAGGCCGGAACGCCTGCCGCGTTGCTGCTGCCGCGCTCGGCGTCAGACGTGGCGCTAATCGGAGGCGCAATCTCGGGCCGCGTGCTGATGTCCGGGAGCCAGATCGTGCCTCTGAATATTGGATCGCCTCATCCCTGTCCGGACAACTATGTGGGCACCTGGGGAGTGTCCGCTCCGCCGGGAGCGCTGCGGTTCCGGGTGCATTTCACGCAGGTGGAGCTGGACGTGCTTGATGTCCTTCGGATTCTGGGAGCGGGGGGCGAGCTGAGGCAGGAGATCAGCTGGCTGTTCTACAACTTACCCCTGACCGATTTCTGGAGCGCATGGATCCCGGGCGACTCCGCCACGCTGCGTTTGGAGACGGACGAGCGGTTCTTCCTGCCCTCGCGATACGGCTTCCAGTGCGACCGTCTTGAAGCGGAGATGCCGGGGACCGGCGTGCCGGGGGTCACACTAACCATTACCCCCGGAGGATACAGTGCCGTGACCGGACCGGATGGAAGGTATCTGATCCCCGCGCTGCCAGAGGGCGCCTACCGGTTGACCCCCTCACAGCCCGGGGCGAGTTTTCTGCCTCCGTTCACGGACATCTTAGTACGGGACGGCGCGGCGCTCCACGGACTGGATTTCTTTAAACAGTAACCGTTGAGGAACGCTGGCGGCCCTCAAATTGCCGCCGAATGGAAAGGATTCTGCATGCTGGACCTGCTGCAAGAGGCGCTGCGAGATAGCGCGCTCGTGCAAAGCTTCTCTGGAGTCAGGACTTGCTTCGGAGACTCCAGCCGCATCAGCCCCACCCACGGAGCGCTGGCGGCGGTGTACGGCTACTGCTATGCGCGGGACCTCCCCGAGAAGGATGCCCCGCTCGTGCTCGCGCGGGATCCGCGTCCCAGCGGGCCTGCCATCACGCAGGCGCTGGTCAGAGGCTTTCTGGCTGCCGGTTGCCGCCGCATTGTGGACCTGGGAGTTATTACCACCCCTCTGGCGCAGGCTGCCGTGCGTTCGTTCGAGGCAGGGGGTGGGGTCATCGTTACGGCGAGCCACAACCCTCTGTCCGATAACGGCTGGAAATTCTTGACAGGATTGGCCGGCCACCGGCCGGGAGACGCTCCGGCCGGCGCCCTGCTGTCCGCTCCCCGGATGGAGCGCATTGTGCAGAGCGTGGCAGCCGTCGCCACTCGGGGTGATGCGTCCGTCAAGCGGGCGATCGAGAGCGTCTCGGGAGAAGAAGCGTTCACAGTGCTTGTTCGGTCAGGATCCCGGCGCGTCCACACCCGGGCAGTGGATGCCTATCTGGAGACTGTCACGAACGACTGGGGGCTGGACGTCAAAGCCCTAATGCGGCGGCCTATGGGTCCGGTTCTGCTCGATCCGAACGGCGGTGCGGCGTCAGGAGTGGCAAGCGCGGTCCTGGAAGCGCTTGGCATCCAGGTGTACGAGATGAACGCCGAACTGGGACGTCCTTCTCACCCTATTGACACGGACAGCGTCAACCCCGAAACGGGAGAGCACATTCTCACCCGTGTGGCGCGGGCTGTGCGCTCCTGTGAGGCGCAGTTCGGGGTGGCGTTCGACTACGACGCGGACCGGGGCAATGTGGTCCTCCCAGGCGACACCTCCGATGCGGTGGTCGCTCCGCAGGAGATCAGCGCCCTGAATGTGGCGCTGGCGCTCGCGCGTGTGGAAGCATCGGGCAGGGGTGAACGCCGGATCTGCGTGGTGGCCTCGGACGCCACCTCCGGCCGAGTGGATCAGATCGCGGCTCAGTTCGGTGCGGAAGTGCACCGGGTCGAGACGGGCGAGGTGAATGTGGTCACCAGGATGCGCCAGCTTTTCGAGGAGGGCGCCCTGGTCCCGGTGGGCGTGGAGGGCCCGAACGGGGGAACGGTGTTCGCCGGGTCCACCTGCCGTGACGGCGTACTTACGGCTCTCTCCTGCGCGCTGGCGGTGTCCGGAGAGGAGGCCACGCGCATCTGGCGTGAGAAAAGCGGACATGGTGCGGGAACTTGCGCCCTGGAAGAACTGCTGCAAACCCTTCCGCGCTGGAGCACGCCTGCGGCGCGCGTCGTGCTGGAGAACCCGGGACCGCATTCTGAGGTCAAAAAACAGATGGAGGAGCGCTTCCGGAAGGAGATCTGGCCCAGGCTGGCCACACGGTTCCGCGACTACCGTATTCTCAACTACGAAGGTACGGAGTGCGTGGAGGTTCGCCGCGGCGACGAGGCGGGAGGGTGGCGCGTGGACCTGCTCCGGAATGGAGAGTGCTGCTTCATTTTCGCTCGCGGGTCGCGGACAGAGGCCGGTGTATGGCGGGTCATTGCGGATTCGCCGGATTCCGATGAGGCGAGACTGCTTCTGGATGTGGGACAGGATTTGCTGCGCAGCGTGGAACGCGCGGCGGTTGCCGGGAAAGACTAGGGGGATCCGGGTATGAGAAGCTCGATTTATGTCAGTCTGGCCGTCTTTGTTCTGACAGGGGTGGCAGTCCAGGCAGCGCCGCCGCAGCTGACTCCTGGGGCCGATGAGATCGTCGTGCGGGGGATCGTCACGGAGCCGCCTTCTGGAGGGCGCTTCATCGTTCGGGCGACAGCCGTCCGGCTGCACGGTCAGAGCACGGACACGCTGCTGGAGCAGCCCGCTCCGAAAGTGGTGACCACAACGGCAAACACCGCCTTTTCCTTCGTGGATGGCCGGTCTGCCGGGGTCGCGGACGTCGTGGCGGGCGTAGAGGTAGCCGTGGTGGGCAAGAACCTGGGCCGTGGCCAGCCGCTCCCGGCGCGCGCTGTGGTTCTTTTCACCCCCGAGAGCACTCCTGCTCCTGCGCCGGGTGGACCGGTCTCACCTGGTACCTCGACGCCACCCGCCCCGGGGGCTCCTGCGGAACCGGAGGATCCCCGAGTCATCCGGCCCGACAGCGCCTTCAGCCGGTGGCGAGATCCCGCCGGGGTGGAATACATCTACCCGAAAGACTGGATGCCTTCCGCCTCGCCGGGAGCCAATCCCGTGACCTTCCAGAAAGGACCGGTGGCGCTCCACGTGAGGCGTATACCTGTGGAAGCCGGAATGGATCCGCAGGGGACGGCCGAATCGGCGCTGCAGTTAGCGCGGTCCGTGGCTTCCGGCAAGGGTTGGCGCTCCGCCGAGGGTCAGTTGACCATTGCCGGCATCCGCTGCAAAACCCTTACCATCACGGGCGAGATGCAACCCCGGGACCTGGCGCTTGCGCTGGGAATGGATGAGAAACAGATCCCTGGTCCCACGGACGCCGTAGTGCGCATGGCGTTTGTTCCCGTGCCGGTCAATTCGGCACGCGAGCCATGGGTTCTTCAGATTGCGATCGGCGGGCCGCAGGCGCGGATGGGAGAGCTGGCTCCGGCTTTCAACCGGGTGGCTCAGAGTGTGGTCCTGATGCGGCAGGAAGCGCCGGATAGCCCCGGCACGGCGACCCCTATGAGGGCCGCCAACACGGTACAGGTGGAGAACGCGCTGCGTCAGGTTGGTACCGCCCTGATGATGTACTTTACCGACAACGATGACGTCGTGCCGTCCAACTGGGAAGCGCTGCGGCCTTATCTGTCCGACCCGAAGCTTTTGAACAACCTGTTGAAGGGATGGCCGAATTACGGAGTGGGGCCAGTGCAGCTTATGGCTCCGGGAACGCGGGTCTCTCAGATGGGCAATCCGTCTCAGGTGGTCATTGCTAAGGCGGCCGGTCCCGGGTATGACATCGCCCTGTATGCCGACGGACACGTTGCCCGTGTGCGGCGGTGATCTGTGATGCGCCGGCGGGCGATTGCTTGTCTGAGCCTGGTTGCACTCTCCTGTAGTATCCTCACCACGCCTCCCGTGCGGGCGGCCGGCGCTCAGGGGCCGCGTGTCGGCCTCGCTCTTGGTGGCGGTGCGGCAAGGGGTTATGCGCACATCGGAGTGCTGCGCTGGCTGGAGGAGCACCGGATCCCCGTGGATTTCATCGCCGGCACAAGTATGGGCGCGCTGGTGGGCGGCGCTTACGCGATGGGCTATTCCCCGGGTGAGATCGTCTCCTTTGCCGAGTCTCTGGACTGGGACACCGCCCTTCAGCCTGAAGTGCCGTATGCCTCGCTCACGTTCCGGCGCAGGGAGGATCGCCGGGATTATCCGTTCGCGCTGACTTTCGGGCTCCGCGACCGCTTCCGCCTACCGACAGGACTCAGCCCCGTCCACGCGGTGGGCATGCTGCTCAGCCGGATCAGCCTGCCTTACGGCGATCTGGACTCGTTCGACAGTCTGCCGGTCCCCTTCCGCTGCGTGGCGGTGGATATCGAGTCCGGAGAACAGGTTGTGCTGGCCGACGGGCCCCTCTGGCAGGCCCTCAGAGCGTCTATGGCCATTCCCGGTGTCTTCACCCCAGTGGAGCGCGGCGGCCGGCTGCTGGTGGACGGAGGGCTTCTGAACAACGTCCCGGCAGATGTTGTCCGCCGGATGGGCGCCGATGTGGTTATTGCCGTGGACGTCAGCGAGGATCTTGCAGACCGCTCCGCTCTCGACTCCCTGCTGGGACTGGCCAATCAGTCTGTGGCGGTGATGGTGTTGAACAACACCCGGGAGATGCTGCGTCACGCCGATCTGGTGTTGGCGCCCGATGTCCGAGCCATATCCGGCGCGGATTACACCCGGATCAGGGAGACAGAGGCCCTCGGCTATGCCGCGGCCGCGGAGCGGGCTCGTTTTCTGGAGACCCTGTCTCTGGATGAGCAGTCCTGGAAGGACTATCTCCGGGACCGGGAGAGCCGGAAGCGCCGGGAAATCCCGGAAGCTGAAAACGCCACTGTAGCCGGCCTGCCGGAGCACGAGGCTGCGGACGTGAGCGCCAGACTCCAGAGACTGACCGGGCAGGCTGTGGACTCTGCGCGGCTGGAGCGGGAGTTGCAAAGGCTGCAGGGGAGCGGGCGTTACGGTATTGTTGGCTATCACGTAGCGCAATCGGCGGATGGCGGGGAGCTGGTTGTGACGGCTTCCCCGCCCCGGCACGGGCCTCCTTTCCTGAACACTTCCTTTAGAGTGCGCAGCACCCGGCTGACGGACATTCAGATGCTGCTGGGGACCCGCTTCACAACGTTCGATCGCTTCCGGAGGGGGGATGAGGTGCGCATAGACGCCGGCGTGGGCAGGAACGCGCTGGTGCGGGCGGAATGGTATGCCCCCCTGAGCCGCAACGGCCTTTTCATAGCGCCACGATTGTCTTATGTCAAATCGGTTCAAGACGTATTCGTGACGGGAAGGCGCGTCTCTGAGCAGCAGGCGAGGGAAGCAGAGGCAGGCTTCGATCTGGGGTGGCATCCCGGACCGGACTCCGAGATCCGCGTGGGCTACTTCACGGGACACCTGCTTTCGTCCCCGGCCGCGGGTCTGTTCAAACTGGGTCGGGAAGACGGAGCTGTCCAGGCTCTCAGAGCGCGTCTGGCTTACGACGGGCAAGATGGGCTGGTGCCTGCACGGGGAGCGAGGTTGGAGCTTCTGGCCGACTGGTATCTGCAAACGCCCGGGGCGCCGGATCCTTATTTCTCGGCGGAGTGGCGCTCCAGCTTCTACCGGCCGGCAGGCGAGCGCGGAGTGCTGTTCCTGACGGCGTCCGGCGGGAGCTCTTTCGGCCAGAGTGCTCCGGTCTCCCGCCAGTTTACGCTGGGCGGCCCGCTCCGTCTGGGCGCTTACGGTGTGAACGAGTTGCGCGGCAGTGAATATCTTTTCGGCAGCGTCGGCTACATGCGGCGGGTCGGAAGGTTGCCGCAGTTCGCGGGCGGCAAGGTCTATGTCGGTGCGTCCGTCGAGTATGGAGCGGCATTCGAGCGTGTGAGTGATGCCGATTTCGCAGCCTGCTTCTCAGCGGGTCTTGTGATGGAGACCCTGGCGGGGCCGGTGTTCTTCGGAGGAAGCTGGGGAGAAGGAAGCCGCCGGACCGCCTATTTTGCCATTGGCCACCCCTTCCCGTGAGGCGGGCATGGAACGGCGCCATCCGGGAGCGAAGTATTAGTTGTTGCCGCAGCAGTCTGATCGCGCGGCTTTGCCGGGAGCCGCCGCTGTGGCTGATGTGCAGGGAAAGCGGGTACCGCGATGATGGCAGTGTGGCTGGTATCAGCGGTCGCGGGGGGCGTTGCGCTGGCAGTCTTCGTTCCACTGTACTGCGCGCTGCGGCCTGATCTTCCCCGGCTTCTGCACGGCGCAGTGTTAGGTGCAGCTGCCGGGGCGTCTACAGGCTATCTGCTGGTAGCGGCGGGGGCTTTGCAATGGGTGCTGCCGGGTGATCCCTCGCCGGGGCCGATGGCCTATGCCGGCTGGATGGCGGGCGGCGCGCTGGCAGGCGCGTATGCGGCTATTGGCGTGGCAGCCGTTCGCCTGGGTCCGCGCTGGCGGAGGCATGGCGCCAGCCTGGGGCTGTCTCTGGGGCTTTTGACGGGCCTCGTGCTGGTGCTGGCGATCAACCTGCGCATCCCGGGGTTGACAGAGTACCTTCCTCCTGCGGTCTCCGTGCTGATCGGGCTTGTGGTGCTGGTGTTCTCCGCTCCTCTGGGTGCGATGGCCGGTTCGCTCGCCGCGCACGATCCATCGAAATACTACTTCCCCTCCCGTTGGCGCGTCTTTATCTCCGTTCCCGCAGCCGTCCTTGCTGTGCTGCCTCTCATCGGTGGCCTGAAACTGGTGGAATCCGGCTTGTATGTGGAGAGCGTGACGGAGATGGCCGAGAGGGCCGATGTTAACGGCCTGCTGTACAAACTCTCTTACGGAGACCGGGGAGATCGTCAGATGGCGGCCGATGCGCTCGGGCCATTTGCCGGGGATCCACGCGTGCGGGACTCCCTGATTGCCGCGACGGCGGATCCTGAGGAGTTCGTTGCCTGTGCAGCAGCCCAAGCGCTTGAACAGTGCAGCGGGCCGGAGGTCATCGCGGCGCTGGAGGCGATGCTGCGGCACCCTGCTGTCTCGGTGCGTTACACCGCGGCGTGGTCGCTGGCCCGGAAGTGCCTCAAGGGCGACACCGCGGCCCGGGAGGCGCTGAAAACCGCGGAACAGGATCCGGATCGCAACGTCCGGGCCGTGGCGCTCCGGGGGCTACAGAAACTTTACGTGGTGCGCTGCGGGACGTACGGCCTGAAGGCTGGGGCGGACATCGCGCTTAAGTCGCTGCAGCGCCAGGGGCTGGAAGGCGAGATTGTGCCAGTCAGTTCCGGACGGCGTCAGGCGTATGCGGTCGTCCTCGGAGCCTTTCCGGAAGAGCGTCAGGCGGAGCAGATCGCCCAGCAGGCGCGCTCTGCCGGGTTTCGCGTGTCCGTCGAAGCGCCCGAGTAAATCCGGGCCATCTCAGCGGCCGCCAGCCGGTGGCCTCATTCGCACGGTCGCTGGAGTGAACTCCGGGCGAAGCCGGTCGAGCTGGATGGCGTGCGTGATCTCACTCGCGATCCAGGCGGGTATCTCTGGGTATTTGTAACTGGTATTGGTGAACACCACCAACACGAAGGGAGAGCCGATTGGCAGCTCCACGTAGGCGGCGTCGTGGTTTGTGGAGCTGGTCCATCCCGCCTTGGACCACAGGCCGGACCCCGGCGGGACGCCGCCTCCGATGCGCCGCGCCTGAATGTCCTTCGGGTCGCCGGGACGCCGCCGGATGTGCTTCAGGATCTCATCGCAGGCCGGGCGGCTGACGGCTTTCCCGCGCTTGATGATCCAGAGCAGGCGGGCGGTGTCCGCGGCGGTCATCCGGTTACGGTTTTCATAGTTCGGTCCCAGGAACTGCATGTCCCGTCCGAACGGCGCATCATCCCAGGTCTTCTGGCAGGCATTGATGTCCCGGAACCCGAGGCGCCGGAGATATTTGTTCACGGCCTGGCGCTTCGCGGCAAATTCGGCCAGTTCCGCCTCCGGCAGCTCCGGCCCGGACTCCGTGCCCGTCAGGAGGTCCAGAATGCGATTGGTTGCAGCGTTGGAGCTGATGCGCAGCATCAGGTCCAGGTCGCGTAGGACCTCTGGTGTCCGGGCGATGCGCCCGTCTGCGAAGGCCTCCTCGAGAGCCAGGGCGTAGCACAGCTTCACGACGCTGGCGGGGTAGAACGGGCGGTTCATATTGTAGCCGCCCATTACAGGTTCCCGGTCCTCTTCATCCAAGATGACCGCGATTGCCAGGCCATCAGGGGTCAAACCTGCCTGTTTGAACTGTCGGCAGGCCCTGTCCGCAACAGACTTTACGTAAGCGGATATCTCCGGCTCCGTGGTGATCTTGCGGAGGGCGGCCCGGGTGGAGTCCGCAGAGATGCGGACCGGATTGTCTGCGTTCGCAGAGGTTTGCGCCGCTACAAGGACAGCAGCGAATGCAAATGCGGCAAGGCGCGGCTGGAGCATCTGGCCTGTTCTCCCGTTCCTGCTGAGGCTGTTTGCACCGGGTCTGGAATGGTCGCCGGTCAGCACAGGCAGTATATCACCCGTTGGTGTTTGCGGACCGGGGGACAGATGCGCTAAGACGGCCTCCGCCCCGTCATCGGCGAAGGCCGTCTCGGGTGTGGGAGGATGATGCAAGCTGTGCTCAGGCGGCCACGGGCTCGCTGGCTCCGAGGACTGCCGCGTCCAGCATCTCGCCCTGGTCGAGAAGCTGGTCCAGGTCCAGCAGGACAAGAAGTTTGTCTCCGGCTTTCCCGATGCCGCGCACGTAACGGGCGCTGGACGAGACGATCGTCTCGGAAGGTGGCTCGATGTCCTTCGCGGACAGCCGTACGGTCTCGGTGACCGCGTCCACGATCAATCCCACCATCCGGGAGGCGCTCTCCACCACCACGATGCGGGAGGCTCTGTCGGCTTCCTTCAACGGCAGCCCGAATTTCTTGCGAGGGTCTATGACGGGCAGAATGCTGCCCCGCAGGTTGATCACGCCCTCCACAAAGTGCTCGCATCCGGGAACCTTGGTGATGGTCTCCATCCGGATAATGGTGTTGATCCGCTCGATACTGATGGCGAACAGTTCCCCGGAAAGGTCGAAGACGACCAGCTGTTCCTCTTTCTGGTCCACCTGTGCGTCGTTGTTGGACATGGAACGGCTCCTGTTTGTGCTCTTCAGGTTGACGCCCCCTTCCCGGGGTGCGCCGGTGTATCAAGATTATCGGACGCGCATTTCTGCTCTTTAGGGTGGGATGCGGCGAGTGAGATACCTGGCTCGTGTATAATGCCGCCAGGCGCGGCTTGCAGCGGAAAACCAGCCGCGGCCTGCCCGGGTCTCATAACACGGGGTAACAAATCCGCTCAGAGCAGGAGGCTCCATCTGTGTCCGTTTCCACCGGGCAGCTGAGAAAAGCGCTGCGGTCTTTCTCTTTCGGATTGGTCTTCTGGGCAGCCGTCATTATGGCCACGCCCACACTGGCGGCTCCTCCCATCCTGCGAGAATTGGGAGGCATAAAATTGGGCGCGACAGGCAGCGAGGTGACGGCTCTCGTGGGCGAGCCGGCCGAGACGTCCAGCGACTTCGAGTTGCCTCAGGAGGTAGCGCCAGCGGGCGGCATCACTTACATGGTCTGCGACTCGGCGCGGCTTGTGCTGTTGGTAGGGAAGATCGCGCCGATGCACGCGCGAGTGGTTCAGGTGACCATCAACGGCGACCCGTGCCCCGAGGCGGCAAAGTTTTCCGTGCAAGGCATCGGACTT
>CALCJH010000332.1 GCA_937967775.1 uncultured bacterium
TGGACAATGCCACGGGCACGCTCGAAGCCCTGGCCATCAAGCGGCTGGGCGGGGTGGGTCCTTATGAGCTCTACTTCGACAACTTCGCGATGGTGCCTGAGCCGGGCAGCCTGCTGGCTCTCGGGTCCGGGATCATCGGGATGAGCGGCCTGCTGCTGCGGCGCAGGCGCTAGGCGCTCCGGCTCCACACCGATTCTTCACTGAGGCCTCCGCCGGAGGAGCGGGGGCCTCTTTTCAGTGCCCGGCAGCGCTTGCGTGAGGAGCATCCTGCGGCTCAAAAGGCTGCGCGCCGCACAGGCGCTCCCTGATGACGGCGCAGAGCACGCCGGTGATCTCGCGCAGTTCGGTCTCGTCGGGCCCCTCGGCCATCACGCGGATGAGGGGCTCGGTGCCGGAGGCGCGGACGTGAACGCGGCCGCGGCCGCGCAGGCGCTCTTCCGCCCCCCGGATGGCCTCCTGAATGCCCGGATCGTCCCGCCAGTCGTGACGGACGCCCTCCACCCGGACGCCCTCCAGCACCTGGGGCATCTCCTGGACCACGGCGGCCATCTCCGAGAGCGGACGGCCACTCTCCTGCATCGCACCGAGTACCTGGAGCGCGGTGACCATCCCGTCTCCCGTGGTGGTATAGTCCGACAGGATGATGTGACCGCTCTTCTCGCCGCCCAGGGTGGCTCCGGTAGCCTTCATCCGCTCCCAGACATAGCGGTCCCCGACTCCGTCCACCCGGTCCAGAATGATCCCGTGAATGCTCAGCGCGCGCTCCAGACCCATGTTGCTCATCACCGTGGCCACCACCCGACGACCGGGCAGCCCGCTGCGCGCATCCATGTCCAGGGCGCAGATGGCCATGATCCGATCCCCGTCCACCAGTTCGCCCTTCTCTGTGGCCATCACGACTCGGTCGGCATCACCATCGAAGGCCAGTCCCGCATCCGCTTCCTTGCGCCGGACGGCATCCAGCATGTCCTCCGGATGAAGAGACCCGCAGCCGGCGTTGATGTTCACGCCGTCCGGGGAAGCGCTCAGGCACAAGACTTCCGCGCCCAACTCGCGGAACACACGGGGAGCGATCTCATAGGCCGCGCCGTTCGCGCAGTCCATGACCAGACGCATCCCGTCCAGACGCTGGCGGGCCGTGGCCTTCACGGCCTCGATGTAGTCGCGGCAACGCTCCGGCTGGCGAAGGAACCGTCCGACACCCCGCCCGGTGGGCAAGGGACCCGGCGGCACTTCCAGCAGCTCTTCGATGCGCCTTTCTGTGGCATCGGGCAGCTTCTCCCCATCCGGGCCGAAGAACTTTATGCCATTGTATTCCAGGGGGTTATGCGACGCGGAGATGACGCAGCCGATGTCCGCATCCGTGTTCCGCACCAGCCAGGCAACGCCGGGTGTGGGGATGACTCCCACCAGGATGACATCCGCCCCGTGGGAGGCGAAGCCGGCCGCCAGCGCGCTCTCCAGCATGTCTCCCGAGATGCGGGGATCCCGTCCAATGAGCACGCTGACCCCGTGAGGCCGTGACAACAGCGCCCGGGCCGCCGCAGCGCCCAGACGCAGCGCCAGCTCCGCAGTCAGTTCTCTGTTGGCGACTCCTCTGACGCCGTCTGTGCCAAAGTAAGAAGGCAAGGGAAAGCTGCTCCTGTCAGTGAAGGGACCGGTGTGTCAGTCCCGTGCGGGAGGCGCGGCTGTGAGCGGCTTTACGATCACCTCGATGCGCGCCCGGTTGGAACCCTGAATCGCTACGCCCTCCGGCACCAGTATCGGCACCGTGCGGACCAGACTGGATGTAACTTCGGAGATATCCACCTCCCGCGTAGTCACCAGATTGATCTTGGCCAGCGTATCCGGGTTGCCGGTCAACAGCACGGAGCGCGGCTGGATGTCCACGCTGGCCAGCCGGTAGCCAGCCGGAGGCACACCAGTCACATTGGGGCTGATGAGCACCTCCTTCTCCGCAGCCAGCCGCTGCAGCTCCGCACGGACGAAGGCTGTCGCGGGCGAGGTTTTGACCTCCTCCACCACGTTCCCGGACGAATCCACCGCACGGACCTCGAACTGCCCCTCAATGGGCCGTCCCGGCGTGGGTTCCGCGTCCACGAGGACCTCAAGCCGGGCCACCCGGCTGACGGCCTCCCGCGATCCCGAGAGGATGGCCACCGATGGTTGAACCGTGGGCGGAGCATAGCTGAACCCCGCCGGAGCCGGCCGCAGGAAGACAGGCTCCAGGGTGCGGGAGCGGGTGGCGATGGCGGCCACGCGGACCGTTACCACCGCCGTGCGCGGCTCGAAGGAGATATCCGTGGGCAGAGCGCCCGACACCACCGGAACCACGACGACCCGAAGATTGTGCACACCGGCCCTGCGCCCCTTCAGGTTGACAGCAGCTTTGAGATCGCGCTCGGAGACACGCGACAGGGAGTTTCGGGGCCCGCTCACGTCCACCTGCACGGTAGAAGGGGCGGATTCGATCAGGGTGCCTGGCTCCTGATTCTCCAGCACCAGAGGGACTGTAAGCTGGCGCGTCTGATAGGGATTGCGCTCACTGTTGACATAGATGGCCAGC
>CALCJH010000333.1 GCA_937967775.1 uncultured bacterium
CGCTGCGCCCGGGCTTCCCCCCGGCCTCCGCGAGGCGTACGGCGGCGACTTGACCTTCCCGGACCCTCCGCCGGGACGGCCCTATGTTTTCACCAACTTCGTCGCCACACTGGACGGAGTGGCGGTGCTGGGTGTGGAGGAGGGATCGGAGGGCCGGGTTATCTCCTACGGCAGCGCGGACGACCAGTGGTTGATGGGCCTCCTGCGCGGGGCGGCGGATGCGGTGCTGGTGGCTGCAGGCACCGCTCGCGCCGAGCCGCGGCACACGTGGGCTGCCCGTGCTCTTCGGCACGCAGATGCTGCGGCCATTGAAGAGTGGAGGATCTCGCAGGGCCGCCCGCTCCACCCCATCCAGTGCTTCGTGAGCGCGTCCGGTTCGTTGCCGGGAGAGATGGCCGTGTTCGGGCGGGACGATCTCAGGGTCATCATTTACACCACCCGGGCGGGAGAGCGGTCCACAACTCGCCTCCGGGATAGGGGGGCTGATGTGAGAGTCTTCGAGCGCGACAGCCGGGTGGATCTGACAGCCGTCCTGCGGGATCTCAAAGAGACGGCCGGCGTCAGGTATCTTCTTTGCGAGGGCGGGCCATCTCTGTTCGGCCAGATGCTGGCGCTCCGGCTGGTGGACGAATGCTTCCACACGGTATCGCCCCGTCTGGCGGGTCTGGGAGATGCGCAGTCCCGCCGGCCGCTGACCGGGAGCCAGATCTGGCCGCCGCAGGAGACTCCGCGCCTGCGGCTTCTCAGCCTTCGGACCGGCATCCGCGACCCGGACCATCTCTTCCTGCGCTACCGCGTGTTGAACAGGGAACCGTGACCCGTCCGATCTTCTCTGACTCCGCCTCTAAAACGACGGTCGAGTAGCGCGCCGCAGGCGCGCGGATCGAGACCAGACCTGGCGCAGGTCGTTTCGACTCGTTCGCCTGCGCCGCACGGCTCAACCGGCGTGGTTACCGGAGCGATACTGGAAGCCGTTTTGACAAGGTGGATGAGAGACCCGTCCGGCAGCACGGCTGCCGGTGAGGGTTCACCCATCCCAGAACATTCGGAATCAGCCGATGACCCCGCCGGGCCAGCGGGAAAGCACCTCCGGATCGTGCGCCGGAAGCACGAAGTCTCCCATCGTGCGGATCTTCTCCAGCGCCTTCCACCACTCGTTCACATCGGTCCATCCGGGCGGGCGAGGCGTTTCCAGATTCTCATACTTGTAGATCAGGTCGCCGGGCAGCACCGCCACGCCTGCCTTCGTGTGCACGGCAAGACCTATGCTGCAGGGGGAATGCACTCCCAGGTGAAAGGCGTGGATGCCGGGAAGGACCTCGCCGTCCTCCACCAGCATCAGAGCGTCGCCGCCGCGCCGCCGAAGCGCCTCTGCCACATCCCCCGCGAGAGCTTCCAGACCGGGGAACCCCAGCCTGCTGGCCACCATGGCAGCGTTCGGGAACAGCCCGAAGCTGTCATAGTGATCGCCGTGAAAGTGTGTGATGAAGACATGACTTACCTGCTCGGGAGCGACTCCGGCCGAGGCAAGTAAGGCAAGCGTGCGCTCCTCCGGCCGCTGACGGACGCCGCCCGGAATATAGGCCTCAACTCCCCGGTTGAAGCCCTCCACATCAGAGACCCCCGTCTCCACCAGCATCGGAGCCGGGCCGTCCTCGATGAGCCATACATACAGGTAGAACAGACTGGTCTGCTCGCCCCCGTCGTGGAACGTGATGTAGTCGCGCACGTTGCACTCGCCGTTCTTGAGCGCGCGGATGCGGTAGGTCATGCTCCGATGCCCCGTGGAAAGATGCCGGGAATGGCCGGTTCGTGAGATGGCAACACGATATCAGCCTCGCTACGGATGCGATCCATCGCGAGGCGGCACTCCTCCACGTTGTGAAAGACTCCCACCGGAATGCCGCGCTCCAGGTTGGCAGCAAGAGATACAGTGTCACCCGTCACGCAAGCTCGCCCCACCGCAGTGTCTACCAGGACCGCCTGGCTGCAGGGGGTGTGTCCGCCGACCCACATCGTCCGGATGCCCGGAACTACCTCAACGTCGTCGGCGGCCACGGTCCGGTCCTTCGCGGTGCGGGTCAGGATCTCCAGCGCCTTACCCGGCGCCCAGGAGCCTTTCCAGCCGTTGGCGGTGGCAAGCTCCAGCCCCTTTCCGGACACATAGATGCGCGCGGCAGGGAATTGATCCAGGCAGTCCACATGGTCGAAATGCAGGTGCGTGATGATGACGGCCCCGATGTCCTCTCCCTTGATCCCGAAACGCGAAAGGTGCTCCCGCGTGCTCTGCCCCGGCTCCTGAGTGATGGGCTGGCGCAGCACGTGGGCGGCTCCGTGGTTCATCTCTTCCACGTTGTCCAGACCGGTGTCCACCAGGACGGGACGCTCTCCGCCCAGAATCAACCAGACGTAGCAGGAATAGGGCCAGCTCTCAGCCGGGTCGCCTTCGTGAAAGGCATGGTTGCCCGCGATCACACAGCGTCCGTTCAGCAGGGGATGGATGACATAGCGGTATTTCATTGCACCGGCCGCCTTCGTTCGGGGAGCTCAGGGACTCGGCTTTTCTGACAGCGGGGTCCCTGACGGCAAGGAGTCTACTCCAGCGCGATCCGCACGTCCACCTCTTCACCGAACTCCGCAGGAGACACGCGGACCAGAAGCCGGTAGTCCTTACGGCCCATTCGGACAGCGATCTCGCCGCTGCAGCTTTCTCGCACCGGCGCGATGTCCAGACCGGCCATCTTCTTGAAACGTGCAATCAGAGGCGCCTCGATGTATTTGGGAATGACAGCCAGCTCCGCCTCGTGCGCGCCCACTTCGTAGACCACGCTGACGCTGTCCTCGCGCGGCAGGAGCCGGAGCGCGGCCGCGCCGCCCCGGATGGCCTGCTCAATGAGCGCGTGGGCGATCTTAATGATGGGAGCCTCTTCAGTGGCGGCCTGCAGGGCATTCAGATCGCTCCAGACCTTTTTCGCCGCCTCTGCCCCCGCCTCAAGGTCGCGGAGGGTCAGTGCGATGATGTGGCGAGCCGACGAGGGAGGTTCGGCCGGCGGAGACGTCAGCAGACGCTCCACCCTGGCGATCTGGCCGCACTCCTCGCAGCGCTCCACATGCGCCGCGACCGCGGATTTCAGGCCTTCTTCCAGAACGCCCGCCACGTAGCCGCTAATGTACCGCCGGACTTTATCGCACTCCATAAGCCGTCGCACTCCAGAGAGCACCCCGTGTTCCGCCCCACCTCCGGAGAACGCGAACTTTCACTGGCTCCCCCCTGTTTATTGACGAAAACCGCCCTCGATTTGTGCCCGGAGAGCAGCAAGGGTGCGGCGCGGACCGTCCTTCTTGCTCATACTCGCAACACCGTCGTCCGGATCTGCCCGCCGGAACCACATCCGCGCTTTCCCGGATTTGACATTCCCACTCCGGGGAGCACGCGACGCTTCTGCTTCGGTGGAGTCCCAACTCCTGCACGGCCTCATTTGACAGCCGGTTTGCCGAAGGCTAACATACCCTGTGCCGCCGGGCGGCAGAGGACGGAATATGCTGAGACTGAACGAGATCGCGGAGGACATCCGGGCGCTGCTGGATGCCAAGAACGCCGTCAGGGAGGAAGCCCTCAGGCTCTCCCGGGAGGCCATCCGGTTCGCCGCCAACTCCATCCGCGCCACGCACCGTCAGGAGTGGGAGGAGGCCGAAGCCCTGATGGCCGAGTCGCGCTC
>CALCJH010000334.1 GCA_937967775.1 uncultured bacterium
GCGCACTGGCAGAAGACGCTGGCGGTCCGGCTGGCGATCGCGCTCCTGGCCGCGGCCGCGTTTCCCTCTGCCGCTCAGGCGGCGACCACGGGCACCCTGTCGGGAGTGGTGGTAGACGATGAGACGGGCGAAGCGCTGGCAGGAGTCAACCTGAGTCTCGGCGGCACCTCGCTGACAACCGTCTCCGATGCTTCGGGCGCGTTCTCGTTCCTGAATGTTCCCCCCGGCGACTACACAGTTTCCGCAGTCCTGGTCGGCTATGCGCCGGCGGAAGTCACCGGCGTGGATGTCCAGATGGACCTGATCTCACGGGTGACCATCCGCATGCAGCGGACCGTGGAGGAGGAGCCCGAAATCGTGGTGGTGCAGAACCGCACCCTCACCAACCCCGACGCCACCCAGACGCTTTACACGCGCTCCGCACGGGACCAGCAGCTTGCCCGAACCTCGCCCCACGCGTTCAATCAGGTGCCGGACATCGTCAGCACAGTGCCGGGCGTGGTACAGGACGGACTGGGCAACCTGCACATCCGAGGCGGCCGGGACGACGAGATCGGCTGGATGATCGAAGGAATCCCGGTAACGAACCCCGTGGACAATACCTTTGGGACGAATCTGGTGAACGTGGGGATGTCCCGTCTGCAGGTCTACACAGGCGGATATCAGGCGGAGTACGGAAACGCCATCTCCGGAGTCCTCAACGAGATCAAGAAAACCGGAAGCGAGCTGATGGGCGCCACCCTGGATGTGACAGCAGGTTCCCGCCAGTACCTGGGAGGACTGGGGGAAGCGGGCGGAGTGCTGCCATCCGGGCTGGACTGGTATATCGGCAACTACACGTGGCGGTCGGACTTCAGCGGCTACGTGGCGCGCGCAGCAAACTCCGAGGACACCACCATCAAGCTGGTGTATCCTGCGGGGCCGTCGGACCGGCTTACATTCCTCTGGGCCACAGGTTTTGCCAGGTACCTGCTTCCGCTGGCTGAGGGGGCTGTGCCGGACGGGCAGGACCATACCACACAGGGCTACGGTCTGGCCGGTCTGACGTGGAGCCGGGATCTGAGCGGCGACGCGAACATCTTGGTGCGCCCCTACTATTTCATGAGCAAGAACCGCATCAACGCGCTCTCGACCGACCTGGGGGACTCCGCCGACAGCCGGTCGCTCCAGCGCGGCGTCCAGGTGGAATTCAGAAAAGCGTTCGGATCCCGCCACGGCGTGACGGCGGGCGTGTGGTATATCAGCGGCTCGAACTCTTTCCGTCGCTACATCCCGGACCTGGCGCTCAGGATGACCGGTGATCCGGACATTGCGGAGATGTTCGACCCGTTCGACTACACCTCCCGCGTGGGAACGCGGCAGCTCGCCCTGTTCGTCCAGGACAAGATCCGCCTGTCGGATGAGTGGGTGGTTGATGCGGGCCTGCGCTACGACCGGATGCACTACGACAAGGCTGTGGGGCCGGACTTCTCGGATTCGCAGATCTCGCCCCGCCTGGGCGTGGCATGGTCGCGCGATCCCCGGACTGTGGTACGGGCGAGCTGGGGACGCTTTATCCAGTTCACACCCACATCCGTACTTGACAGAGTGTATACGAATCCCGCCTGGGAGATGATCTACGCATCCGACGCCATCCTGGCCCCGGAACGCGCGACATCATACGAAGTGAGCCTGGAGCGCCAGTTCCGACCGGACTCCGTGTTTCGAGTGACGCCGTTCTACCGGGAATACACCGACCTGTTGGACCGGGTGCCGATGGATCCGCTGGATCCGGACTCGCCGCTGACCTTCGTCAGCCGCGCGAAGGCCACCGCCAGAGGTGTCGAGTTTTCCATCGCCCGGCGGATGGGTGAGGGACTTCGGGGATGGGTGAGCTACACATGGTCGAAGGTGCGAGTGCCGAGCGCATTCGATCCGTCGGCCTGGACATACCCCGACTGGGACCAGCGTCACACTTTGGACGCCACGTTGGTGCGTGACTTCGGACTGACGGAGGCATCGGCGCGCATCCAGTGGGGAAGCGGGTTGCCCTGGACCGCGATGACGGACGCCGTAGAGAACACCCGGCGCGTGAAGGACAACTTCGTGGTGACGCTGGGACTCAGCCGGCCGCTCACGTCCGATCCGTCATCGGGACGGGTGGGCATCCACGTCTACAACATCTTCGATTCGCGGACGCCCACCACACTGGATGCGGATGGATCCGTCTCCACGCACGTGCTCCCACGGGCCATCACCCTCAGCTTCTCACGAAGCTGGTAAGGGCCCGTCAGGCTTACTTTGCGGCAAACGGAGCAAACGTCGCGCCTGAGACGGACATCTCCCGGCCGTTGACCACGGCTTTCCTGCGCCCGAGCGTCGCCACGCGCAGGGACGGCTCCGGCTGACGCAGGGATACCGTCACGGTGTCCCTGCCGTACTCCACCGAGAGGCCCTTCAGCGCCTTGTCCGCGGACGCAAGCACGCGTCCCTGCAGGTCCAGCTTCCGGGCGCCGGCCACACCGAACGCACGGACCGTGCGGCCATCGCGAGCACTGCGCACCACCCAGGCGGACGGACCTTCTTCTCCCCCGGCGGGGTCGTAGCCCACATAGTCTACGCCCGACGGCGTTGCTATACGCAGCACACGCTCCTCGCCCGGGGCGGGAAGATCCCGGACATTCAGCGACTCCACCGTCTTGCCCGCGGGAAACGGATACAGAATGGTCGCGAAGCGCGCCGCCTTCACCCCGTCCCGCCAGAACGTCACGACCGGGATATCATCGCGGATGCCGCGCAGATCCAGCGTGCCCTTGCGGCTGGCCAGGCGGATCTTCCCTGCATCCGCAGACTGCACGAGGACATTCGCCGCATCGGGCGTTGTGGAACGCGCCGTTCCGCGGGCCGGGTCTATTGCAGCATCGGGCGGGGTCAGCCAGAAGTTGAGCCCGTAGTTGTGTTCTTTGTCACCCGAAGCCCCATCGAACAGCACGTAGTAGTCCGGCCGTACAAACACCACGGCCCGGCGGTGCTCGACGCCGGGGTACAATTCTGTATAAGAATTGTCCACAAAGTCCATCACCGGCGATGTAACCCATGCATTGAGCCGCGGGGCCGGATGCTGCATCATCAAGTCGTCTACCAGCAGCACATTGTGGGACCGGTTGCGGGTAAGCTCGAACATAAGCTCCGTGCCGTACTCGGTCCGGCCCGGGTCAATGAGCAGAGGACGGCCATACGCGTAGAGCGTGACCATATTGAGGTCGTCGTGCCCATGGCTGCCAAAGCGCCCCGCCCGCAGGAACAGCCATCGCTCGTCTTCGAATCCGGTTCCGCCAGGACCACCCCAGCCACTTCGCAGGATGTAATGCCCCGTGTCCGGGAAGCAGTAGGAATCCTCTGCCGGGCGCTCGCCCTCACGGCCCGCCGTGGCGATGAAGAGGAGATCCTTCCGGTTGAATAGCTTCGCGCCGGTCATAGCTTCCCCATTGCGCCAGCCCTGCCATTTCTGTATGCCCGGACGGAAATCCTCGCAATCCGTGTCGCCGTATGTCGGGATCTGCCCGTCCGGCTTCAGCATGTAGGCGGTGTAAGCGTGCGCCGCTTCGACCACCCGCATCAGGTCCGGTGGCGCATCCAGTCCGAACCTCCCGGCGGTCTCCAGACCGGCCATCAGGTTGGCCAGCGAAAACCCGTGATAGTTCATGGCGGGTTCAACGCATCCGCCGTCCGGCCAGAACAGCTTCAGCGAGTTGTTGACCAGAAGCTCGAACCCGCGGGAGAACCAGACCTTGGACTCCGCATACATAGGGAAGCGCTCCGCGAACTTCATCAACGCTTCCGCGACGGCGTTGGCGTGGTTGCCACCGGAGGGCTCGGTCAGGGCGAAGTGCGCCATCCGCGCGTTGTAGTCCAGCCATGCGAGCTTCACGTCGTCGGTCAGCCCGGTGGAGTCCATCGCCAGGGCAAAACCGTCCCAGGCGTCACCCAGCCTCCACGCCTGGAACATGGCCACCCATCGCCCGCCGCGCATTCCCCCCTCGAAGGGAGAGGCGTGGTCCTGAACGAAATCCAGCATAAGTTCGTTCAGTTTTCTGGCGTAACGCTCATCTTTCGTGGCGGCGTAGGCCCGCCCCAGGTCGGCGAACAGGTCGTTGTGGCGGACGTAGCTGGCGGATCCCGGCCACACTTCGCGCCAGGTGGTCTGGCGGGACATCTCGATCCAAGCCCCCTCGCCGTCTTCCCTGGTGGAATACAGACGCCCTTCGGTGACCACCTTTTCCATCCGCGACACGTTCGGCTTCTCCCCGGGCTTCAGCCAGGGGATCCAGTCGGCTTTCCGCAGATGCGCCTCCACGGCTCGCAGGATCTCAATGCACGTGCGGTCCAGGTCGCCCGCGTCGTAGGCCTGCCGGGCCTTTTCC
>CALCJH010000335.1 GCA_937967775.1 uncultured bacterium
GGATCTGGCCGAGTATCTGGTCCGTAAGCAGGTGCCCTTCCGGGAAGCGCATGAGGTGGTGGGCAATCTGGTGCGCCAGTGCCTGGACCAGGGGCGGCGGCTGGATTCGCTTTCCCCGGAAGAGCTTGCGCAGGCTCATCCCGCGCTGGGAGCAGATGCCACGGAGGCGCTGAAAACCACCGTCAGCCTGCATTCCAGAAACCACACAGGGGGATGCGCACCCGCTGCCGTGCGCCGGCAACTGGAGCAGGCGCGCGAGGCGTTCCAGAAGCGCCAGGATTCTCAGGCGGACTAGCGCGGCCGTGCCCGGATGATGACGATAGAGGTGTCGTCCGTCATCCGGTTTTCGGTGTAGCGCATCCTCGCTGTGACGATTCCGTCCAGCAGTTCTTGCGCCGTGCGGTCGCGGTTGTTTCTCAGGAACTCCCGGACGCGCTCGATCCCGAATGGCTTCCGCCGGTAGCGGCCCTCCGTGAGGCCGTCCGTATATAACACCAGCGTGTCACCCGGCACGAAGCGCCGCTCTTTGAGCTCGAACTGCGCGTTCTCCTGAACACCGAGCAAAAGGCCATTCGCCCGAAGGAGTTCGGTCCGTCCGGTCTCGCCGCGTAGCAGCACGGGAGGCTCGTGACCCGCCAGCGCATACGACAACACGCCCCGTGAGAGGTCGAACACCCCGTAAAAGACGCTGATGAACATCTCCGCGTCGGCCTCTGCGCACAACATCTGATTGAGGCGATGAAGCACCTCGGCCGGACAGAGGGACTCCCTGGCATAAGCCCGCAGGGCGTGCTTGCCCACCACCGTGTAGGCAGCCGCCCGGACACTGGAGCCGGAGACATCCGCCATCACCACGCCGAGCCGGTCACGGTCCAGGGGAATGAAGTCGTAGTAGTCGCCCCCGACTTCGTGCTCCGGGATCAAACGGTGGGCGATCTCCAGTCCCTCGAACCGGACGGGACCGGTGCTCAGCATGGACTCCTGCATCACCGACGCAATGGCCCGCTGGCGGTTGTACGTGCGGGCGTTCTGGATGGCCACCCCGGCCAGGCTTCCGAACTGCTCCAGCAGCTCATCCGAATCGGGGTCGGGCGGCTGATCGGGACGCGGCTCGATAACGGCCACCGCCACTCTGTGTCCCCGGTGGCGGAAGGGCACCGCATACCACTCTCCGGCCTCCAGGCTCTGCACCAGTGCCCGCCCGGGGTCCTGATGGAGCTCACGTCCCCTGACCAGCCGGTTCAGCCTGGCCCCGGCAAGCGCCAGCTCTCCGGCTAGCAGGCGGCGGGCCTCGGAGGCAGCCGGATCCCCGCCGCTGCGGGCGGCGAAGCGCACACGGTCATTGATGGGGTCATAGTAGAACAGCCACGCGGAGGCCGCCCGCACCAGATTCCGGGCCTGCACGGCGATCTGCTCCGACACCACACCCAGATCCAGCATGGACGTGACCGTCTTACCGACCTCGATCAACGTGGAAAGCTGCAGCGAGCGGCGCTTCATCTCCTGATGCAGACGCATCCGCTCTATGGCGATGGCCAGCTGATTGGCCACGGTCTCCAGAAGCTGAGACTGGCGCTCCGTGAAATGCGGCTGCCCGACGATGCGCGCCAGGTTCAGCACCCCGATCAGCCGGTCCCGCGTGCGCAGGGGAATACTGAGGGCGGAGGAGATCTCCCGCCGGGGATGCAGCGCCTGGAAGCGCATATCATCCTCCACGCTGTGGAGCAGGAGGGGCTTCTGGTGCTGTGCCACCCACCCGGCGATACCCTCCCCGATCGCCTGACTCATCGTCTTCACCAGATTCTGCGGCAGCCCCCGCGCCGCCGCGATGGTAAGCCGCCGTGTCCGGGGATCGAAGAGCATCAGCGACCCGATGCCCGCCTCCACTCCTCGCATACTGATGCGCAGGGCGGACTCCGCGAGCTCGGTCAGAGTCGTGGAGCTGATAATGGCGTCGCTCAACTCGTTGAAGAAGCGGAGATCCCCCAGCCTCTGCTCCGTCGCCTCCACCTCCGCCTCGCCGTCCCGCGGCACAATAACCCATCCCGGCCCGCGAGCCATCAGCCCTTCCGCCACGGCTTTCGCAATCTCCCAGAGCAGCTCCATGTCCCCGATGGTGAACGTCCGGGGCTGCACGGTGAGAGCCAGGAGAGCACCCGCCGGATTGTCGCCGATGAGGATGGGAGCGCAAAGCGAAGAGCTATACCCTGCGCTGCAGAGGGATCCCAGAGCGTCACGCGTATCCGTGGCAAGATCCGGCACGCACAGAAGCTCGCTGGACTCCATAGCCGCGCGCGCCAGCCCCTCGCCAAGGCACAACCCGGACACGGGAGGGTTGGGGGGAGTATGGCTGGCGGCCACGGTGGCCAGTTTCTGGCCGTTCAGCTCACGCAGGACGATCTCCGCCGCGTCCACGTGGAGCAGGGTCTCAACAAAATCCAGAGCTGTCCGGAATCCCTCTTCAGGGTCCTCTGCGGCAAGGGCCCGCGCGAGGCTAGACGTCTCCAGAATCAGGCGCCGCGGCTCCTGTCCGCCGGATGCGTCGTCGGGAATGAGGATATCATTGTCCAAAGCTGAGTCCTCCGGTCTGCAAGAAGGACCGCATCGCCACCGCGCCCCGTGCCGTTGTCAAGAAGCCGGCCCGCAGCATGCGGGTCTTTACTATAACTCTCCGGCCCGGAGAATTCAAGTATTTCTAACAGGTTTCGCGCAGGATTTTTGCCAGAACCTTTCAGCCCGCTGCCGAAATGACCGCGTCCAGGAGCTTATCCGGACCGTTCCGGATGCAGTCATCTGCGGGCAGCCCCGTGAGCTCTTCGGCCTCCCGGATGGCGCGCTCCGCTTCCGCGGCCGCCAAATCATACGTGTTCAGCGCGATCGCCGTCACCTTCGTGGGAAACAGAGGCGCGCAAACTGTCTCGTGATAGGCCACCACCTCGTTCAAAGGAGGGATGGCAATACCGTAGCCCCGGATTTCCGGACGGGACACCTGGTGACAGAGAATCATCTGCTTGGGGGATGTGCCGTGGATGAGCCCCATCGTCACCCCGGAATAACCCGGATGATAGAGGGACCCCTGCCCCTCCACAAACACCCAGTCCGCATCCCGGCATGCCTCCAGAACAATGCGCTCCGCAGCCCCGGCAATGAAATCTGCCACACAGGCATCCACGGAGATGCCCCGGCCCCAGATCAAGATGCCGGTCTGACCGGTCGCCACGAAATCCGCCGCCATTCCCCGCCGTTTCGCCCCCAACGTCAACTCCAGCGAGACGGACATCTTCCCGACGCAGCAGTCGGTCCCCACGGTCAGAACGGTCTGCTCCGGAACCGAACGGCAAAGCCCTTCTGCGACAGGCAGACCCTCCGGCGGCCGGCGCACATCGGCGATGACGCAGCCGTGCCGCTCCGCCACGAAGGCGATCTCCGGATCATCCTGAAGGAACGCGTGGAGCCCCGAGATGACGTCCAGGCCACACTCCAGGGCATTGACGATGACCTGCCGCCACTCCGCGGGCAACAGACCTCCCCGCGGCGCGATTCCTATCGCCAGCGTCTGGGGTTCGTAGACGAGCGCCTCCTGCAGAGAGGCAACGATGGGGATGCCCTCTCCCACCCCGATGACATCCTTCGCCATCTGTCCGGCATGCTGGCTATCTATGACGGCCACGGTGCGGCAGCGGCCGTAGCGGATGATTCCGACGGCGGTTTTGGCCCCTTCCACGTCGAAGGAACCCTCTGCGAGAATGACCACCCTTTCGAAGTGTACGTCCCTTCCCGAGGACCCTGGCAGGCGTTTCCTGTCGCTCAATCTATTCCCTTTCCAAGCGCGCAGGCTCCGGTCACCCTGCGGATGCCGGAGCCCTTCGCGGAAAACATCTTACTCCTCTTCCTCTAGCCCCGGCGGATGCAGACCAGAGAGGACCGGTACTTCGGCGAATTCAGTGGGTCCACCCCCACTCCTCCGCGCGAGGAGCTCGCGTGGATGAACATTCCGTTGCCAACATAGATGCCGGTGTGATCCACCGGACCGCCCTTGCAGTTGAAGTAGAGCCGGTCGCCGGGCTGAATATCCGTGATATCCACCCACTCGCCGACAAGAGCCTGCTCCCGGGCGGTACGAGGCAGTTTGCGCCCCATCATCTCCCATACAGTCTTGACAAAGCCAGAGCAGTCCATCCCGGCCCGCGAGGCTCCGCCCCAGACATAAGGGACTCCACTGAAGGTGTAGGCCAGCCGGACAGCTTCAACGCCGGAGGAATCCGCCGGGACATCCGAGACCACCTTCAGGTCGCTAATGCGCAGGTCGGAAGCGGGCACCCAGCCGGTGCTACCGTCCGACATCAGCACTCCATACCAGTTTCCGCTGGTGTTGATTACGGCCAGCGGCGTACCTTTGGACACACTGAAGAGCAGCGGCCCCTGCGGTGAGCGGGACCTCCGGATGTGCGCGGTATCGGCCTCCACGAAACCGACCTTCCCTATGGCCGCGCCAACCCGGCCGCTGCGAGAGCTGACACCACGGTAGGGAAGCCTGGCGGTAGAACGGTCTGAAGAAGAAGCCTTAACAGCGGGGGCTTCGGTCTCACCGCTGCCAGGTGGTCTGAGTTGAAGCTCCAATAGCTGGTCGGAGGAGGCAGCGCCACCTGCCATCAACAGGAGCGCTATTGCGGCCGCCGCAGGCAGGCAGAGACGGCAAAGAGTCCTGGCTGTCGCGGATTCAGTCATCACTCACAAAGGCTGCTATGAAGTATTGCGGGGAGGCGAACGAACCTCCCCGCAACATCATTATCGGCAGAACGGGCAGCCAACTTTCGCCAACCGCCGCGTCCTCAGCGCTTGGAGAACTGGAACGCCCGGCGTGCGCGCTTGAGACCATACTTCTTGCGCTCTTTCACGCGCGGGTCGCGGGTCAGGAACCCCAGCTTCCGCAGGACAGGGCGGTACTCCGCGCTGACCTCCAGCAGAGCCCGCGCGATACCGTGGCGCAGGGCCCCGGCCTGACCGGCGATTCCGCCGCCCAGGCACCGGGCCGTCACGTTGAACTGCCCCTGTGTGTTGGTGACATCGAAGGGCTGCCGGACGAGAATCTCCAGCGCGCGGCGCCCGACATACTCGGAGAGATCCCTGCCGTTCACCGTGATGGTTCCATCACCCGGCGTCAGCCATACCTTCGCCGTGGCATTCTTCCGGCGGCCTGTGGCGTAATATCTGAGTTCCTCCAACCGGAAACCTCCTAAACGATCTCCACCTTCACCGGCTGCTGAGCCTCGTGCGGGTGCTCAGGCCCAGCATAAACCTTCAGCTTCCGGAACATCGCCGCTCCCAGTTTATTGTGCGGCAACATGCCCTTCACGACGCGCTCGACGTACTTCTCCGGCTGCTTCTCCAGGAATTCAGCGCGGGTGCGGCTCTTCAGACCACCGGGGTACTGCGAGTGCCTGTAGACACGCTCCGCACCCTTGCGTCCTGTAAGAGCCACTTTGGCGGCGTTGGTGATGATGACAAAGTCTCCGCAGTCCACATGCGGAGAGAAGTCCACCTTGTACTTCCCGCGCAGGTACTTGGCCGCCTCGGCCGCCAGGCGCCCGGCAGGCACCCCGGCGGCGTCAATCCAGATCCACCGTCGAACCACTTCAGCGGGTTTTGCGCTCTTCGTTATCATAATCCTGTCCGTCCGTCTCGCGCGGGCAGCCCTCGCGGCTCCGCCCTCAGTATTCAACCTC
>CALCJH010000336.1 GCA_937967775.1 uncultured bacterium
CGCGTAGAAAAAGACGCTGCGGCGGCCCACAGCCACCTTGCAGGAGATGATGTCGTTGCGCCCGGAGTCGTCGCGGTAATGCAATCCGCCGTACCCTGGATAGTCCCGATGGACCGTGTCCCCGATGGTGTCTCTGTACTCCACCTCCACCGCATCCCAATCCCGGAATCGGCCGTCCACCCGCATCTGACGGTAACCCCTCAGCTCCGGGATCGGGCGCACCCCTTTGTAGCGACGGATGTTCTGCGCCATCTGCATGTAGTAGTTGTCTGTGTAGCCGCCCTTCATCGGCTGCACGCAGCGATTGAACTCGGCGTTGTACTGATCCACAAAAAAGAAGTTGCTGTCGCGGCCCATAAACGGGAAGCTGGTTCCCGGGGCCGGGGCATGTTTGCCCGCGGTCCACTCGTTCCAGTCGTTGATGTAAACGAACTCGGGATCGACGGCCAGCGCTTCGTCCCAACGCTGCTGAAAGTAGATGCCGTAACCCTCCGGGTGATCCACCTTCCTTCCCAGCCAGGGCACAAACGTGCGGACGGGCAGGTCGTACTCGTTCAACTCCGGCTCGCCCCATTCGCGCGTCCAGCACTTGCCCACTGCGCTGGCTGGATGTTGGGCGGGAGTGACGGCGGCTTGCTCCGGCCTTCCCTTCCACGGGGAGACAAGATCCTTCGGATCCATCTTCTTCACGGGCTCGTGCGCCAGATCATATCCGAAGCTCCAGTTGCCCTCCGTGCCTACGAACCGCTTGCCGTGCCACTCGTAGTATCCCCACCACATCGTGCGCAGCGTGAAGAACTCCTTCACCTCGCGGGAGTAATCCTGGTAGAACTCGCTCGCGTAATCCGGGTCCCCGTAGCGGGGGTGCGACGGATCGGTTGCGGCGGCAGGATCGTAGTGCGGGTTCGGATTCTGATGCTGCTTGCCGGTGGAATCCGCAAAAGGCGTGGCGTTGTACAGCAAGAGCGGCTTGCCGTCCCAGTAGAACCAGAGGTCCCTGTATCGTCCCGGCTTGTAGATCCGGTCGTAGAGCTGCTGCACCACCGTAATGACGGGCCCGTTGAACGCCCAGAAGCAGAACTGCGGGACCCGGTTTCCCTCCGCCTTCATCTTCTGCATGACGGAGAAGACAGTGTCCCATTCATCCCAGTAGAGCACCGCGTTCGTGACGTCCATCACCAGGACATCCACTCCGGCGTCCGCTAGCATGGACATGTCCCGCCGGATGACCCACTCGTCGCGGCTGAGAAAGTATCCGAACTCCGGCTCACCCCAGTGATAGGAAACCTCGGTCCACAGCGGATGGTTGCCGTCCAGCCGGGCCGACGGGTCCTTTGCCAGAATCTTGCTGACGTCGGCCGAGTAGGGACTCTTGAAGTTCGTGTGATGAGCGTCCGCGTGCCAGGTGATATAGAAGATCCCCACCACCCGGCGCTGCCCGGTCTTTACGGGGCCCACGTCGGTGGTGGTGGGCATCCTGCGGCCCAGCGCGTCCACTCCCACCCAGGTGTCGGGAAAGATGTCCCGGATCTTTTCCGCCTCGACGGGAGCAGGGCAGAGCAGCAGGCAGAGCGCGGCTATAAGTGCGGCCGGGAGCAATAGAGCCATTATGGTTACCTCCTGAACGCCGGTCCCTGTGCGGGCGGACGGCCACCCTGGCGCGCAGAGTCCGCCGCTCCGGCGTTTCCTGCAGATTCGCCGCACCATCCCCCCTGTCCTGCCACGCCGCCGTCTCCGGTGATCTGACTGCGTCGTGTACGTGGTGACATTCGGGACAGAAAACAGGCTGAAAACGGAAGCCCCCGGCCGGACGGCCGGGGGCGCAGATGAACCGTTATGATGACCCTGATTCGAACTCAGCGTCGGCGGAACCTCAGCAATCCGAGACCTCCCAGTCCGAGCATCGCACCCATCTGGAAGAAGACAGGCTCAGGAATCGGCGCCGCGGGGGCGCTCAGGCCGGTAAGACGGTTAAGGTTACTCGGAAGCTGTGACTGAAGGTTGTAAAGCGCCGTGGCGTTTCCGGACGGGAGATCGATGTTGTAGACGTTGAAGTCTTGATTGGACCAGCTAACGGCCAGCAGGCGTCCGCTTGAGTCGAAGTCCCATCCGTCAACTAACCCGACGCCGGTGGTGTATCCCGGTCCTCCCGCAAGCGGAGCGAACGTGCCGCTTGCGATGTTCGTGGTGGTCTGGATGTAGCTCGAAGAGTTGTTGCGCCAGTCGGAAGCATACCACAGGCCATCTTTGAACGTCAGAGCTCCGTCCGGGACGGGGCCGATGTAAGCTCCCAGGACGCCCGAGAGCGGATCGCCACTGGAGTCCAGAGAGATTTCATATACCCTGCCCCTGTTCACGCCGGAATTCTCAACAGCGTAGAGCTTGCCCGCGTGGTAATGCAGGGCATTCCAGTCGTACCCGCTGGAGCTAACGATGCTGTTGAGCGGCTTGCTGCTGAGGACGGCCCCCGTGGAGGCATCGATCCGGGCCAGCTTGAAGCCGTATTTATCCGCCGTGGTGTTGTGCACCGCATACAGGTTGTTATTGGGCGCCGCAGCGACACTGATAATCCACATCCAGTCTGAATACTGGTACTTCGTTCCAACAGTTCCGGTAATCGTGTCAAACTGGAAAATGACGGGATTGGAGCCATCCCACTGCGGAGCAGCCGATCCCCAGAACAGGTCGGCTGATGCTTGAGTTGCCACGAAAACTGCCGCAGCTACGGCCAGGGTTAGAAAGAGTTTCTTCATCAGTTGGCCTCCTTTTCTGTCTCTGCCAGCAGAGCTATGCGAGAACAGTCGCCGATAACAGACGACCCTCGCCTCACTTGCCGCACTGTCTCAGATGCCCGTTTGCGCGCTTCCCACTGCCCTCATAATGGCTGAAGCACGTACGTCTACCTGCCCTCTACTGACACGGCTCCCTCCTCTGCCGGCTTTGTCGTGAAACACTGCTTAACAGGCCGGTTTGGGAGGCAGGCGTGCGAGAGCCTGCGAGCCAATCTTGCAGAGGTGCGACATTTTTACTTTGTTGATAATAACAGAGCCAGGGGGGCTGTCAATGGTTTTAAAAAAACCAGTATTCTTAGTTGGTTGACCGGCTGGCTCGCTTTCCGCCAACGTACGCGTGTGCTCGAGAGGATCGCAGCACCACGGTCCTGGATTCCCTGTGGCGATAGTTGCGCAAACAGGCCGCAGGCAGACGCGGGACCGCGGAGGCGTTTTCGAGAGCAGGCTTCGCAGGAGATCCACTCTGTAAACACTCGGGCTTTTGCCGACCCTGGTCCTTGTGGTCTCCGCTGCATCCGTGCTGGCCGTTCCGGAGAAGCTTGTCGATGGAAGACCCCCCCTGCGCGACACCACGACACTGAAACCGGTTGGTGGCCCGCACCCGCTGCCGGACCGGGCAGCGGCAGCCATCGGGAGCTTGAGGTTGCCCGAAACCGGACGGAGCGGCGATGTCGGGAAAGCCGGGGGGACGCTCTTCCCTTCGCCGCCTTCCGAAAACGGGAGGACTTGTGATACAATACGGGGTGGATCCATGGAAGGAGACCGGGGCGGCGCGCTGCGCCGCCGGCCGAAAGCAACAGGATGTTGTCCCGCTCATGGCAATAGACCTCAGGCAAGAATCCTCCACGGGCTTTCAGGTGCGCCTGCAGCAGTTCGAGGGGCCGCTGGACCTGTTGCTCCACCTGATCCGCGAACAGGAGCTGGATATTTACGATATCCCCATCGCACAGGTGACGGACCAGTATCTCCTGTACCTGCAGCGTATGGAAGAGCTCGACCTGGATATCGCCGGTGAGTTCCTGGTGATGGCGGCAATGCTCATCGAGCTGAAGTCGCGCATGTTGCTGCCCAGTCCCCCGTCTCCTCCCGAGGAAGAAGGACCCGACCCGCGCGCGGAGCTTGTGGAGCGGCTTCTGGAGTACGAGAAGTACCGTGAAGTGGCCGCCCTGCTGCGCAATCAGGAGGAGACCTGCCGTCTTCTGTATTCGCGGACCGTGGAGGTGGATCCCGAAGAGCTCCCGCCGGTTCCTTCGGGCACTGTGACCACTGCCGACCTGCTGGCTGCGCTGAAGCGTGTGCTGGAGAGGGCAGAGGTGGAGAAGGAGCCTGCGGCGGTCATCCCCAGGCGCCGGATCACCCTGCGTCTGAAGATGGGGGAGATCCTCCGCCGTCTGAAGGAGAGTGGAGGACGTCTGTCCTTCCACGCCCTGTTCTCTTCTGAACGTACGCGGACTGAAGTTGTTGTGGCCTTCCTGGCCCTGCTGGAGTTGCTCAGGCAGCGGAAGGTGGACGCGCAACAGGAGCGGTGCCTGGGAGAGATCATCATCTTCGAGCCGGCTGGCGAGGCTGTGACATTGGAGGCTGTCTCGCCATGACCTCTGACGCGGGGCCGCTCTCGCTCGGCGACATCCGGCGCGGCGTTGAGTGCCTCCTTTTCGTCAGTCCCACGCCGCTGACGGCGCGGGAGATGGCCCTGGCCCTGGAGGTGGATGAAGCGCTGGTGGAGCGGGCCTCCCGTGAGCTTGTTTCGCGTGATCCCTCTCAATCCGGTCTGATGGTGCGGGAGGTGGCGGGCGGCTTCCAGATGGCCACCCGGCCGGAGTATGCCGTGGCCGTTGCGCGCTTCGTGGGGAAAAGGGCGCAGAAACTCTCCCGTGCAGCGCTGGAGTGCCTGGCCATCATCGCCTACAACCAGCCCTGTACTCTGCCGGAAGTGGATGCCATCCGGGGTGTGGATTCGTCAGGGGTAGTTAAGAGCCTTCTGGATAAGGGGCTCATCCGGGAGCTTGGCCGCAAGGATGCCCCGGGGCGTCCGGTGCTCTATGGCACTACGGAGGAGTTTCTAGTCTACTTCGGGCTGAAGAGTCTTGACGATCTGCCGGACCAGGCCGTTTTGGAGCAGATGGTTAGCGAGCGGGCACAGGCGGTTCTGGAGGGGACGGAAGATGCGTCTGTGGAGGATGCGCGAAGGATGGTGGAGCAGGTCTTCCCTCCCGACGAGCAGGATCCAGAAAACGGTGCGCAGGCGGGTGCTGGGGAGTCCCTTCACCCACTGTAGGCCGGAACCGCGCGCAAGGCCGGTCGCAATGCGTGGCCTGCCGTTTGTCTTTGGGCTATCCTTTTCTTCTGTGAGGACCTCTCGTCTGTCACCTGCTGTTCGGACGCTGTGCTGTGCGCTCGCGCTTCCGCTGGCGCTGTGCCTCGCCGGCGGCGCCGTCCAGGCGGCGGGCGGACCGGCCGTCAGTGCCTCTTCCGCCATCATTGTGGATGGCCGCAGCGGACAGGTGCTCTGGTCCAAAAATGCTGCGGTCCGACGTCCCATGGCGAGCACCACCAAGGTGATGACGGCTCTCCTGGCTCTGGAACTGGGGAACCTGGACGATGTGGTGACGGTCCCGGCGGGCGTGGAGAAGATCCCGGAGATGTCCTTCCATCTGATCCCCGGCGAAAAACTCACTCTCCGGCAGCTGCTCTATGCGGTGATGGTCCGTTCGGCGAACGACGCCGCAGTCGTGGTGGCCCGGCATATCGGGGGCACTGAGGAGCATTTTGTGGAACTGATGAACATGCGGGCCCGGCAGCTGGGGTTGCAGGACACGCAATTCCGCAATCCGAACGGACTCCACGTGGAAGGGCACTACTCCACCGCCGCGGATCTCGCACGGCTTGCGCGTGAGGCTATCGCCATGCCGGGTTTCAACGAATTCTGCTCCACCCGCTCCATCGTCATCGAGCGGCCGATGAGCCAGGACCGTCTGTTGCGGAATACCGCGCGGTTCCTGCGGGACTATCCGGGCGCGGACGGCATCAAGACCGGTTATACCCGGCAGGCCGGGCGATGCTTTATCGGCTCGGCCACAGTGAATGGCTGGCGGGTCATTACGGTGGTCCTGAACAGTGTAGACGCAGGGGCCGACACCCGTGCACTGATGGACTATGCATTTGCTCATTTTGCTCCCCGGACGCTTGCGAAGGCGGGGGATATTCATTCACGGGTTCGGGTGGCGGGCGGACATCCTGAAGAGCTGCCGCTGGCCGTGGACTCGGCCCTCGTTGTCTGCGTCCCGCGGACGGGAGGCGCGGTGAAGAAGCTGGTAGAGTTGCGGAATTTGGAGCCTCCCCTCAACCGTGGCGACAGGGTGGGGGATCTTGTCGTGGAGGTGGACGGCAGGCCGGTGCAGCGGGTTGCCCTGGTGGCCGCGGATGACGTGCAGCCCCGCCGTTCGCGCAATCCCCTCTTTCTCGCCGTTCTCAGCTCATTTCCGGCGGGCTACGTCTACGTCAGGCGCTCCCGCAACGGGGGATAGAGAATGCAGGAGCGGCTTCAGAAGCTGCTGGCCGCCTGCGGTTGCGGTAGCCGGCGGGAGTGTGAGCGGTTCATTACAGAGGGTCGGGTTGCCGTGAACGGCGTGGTGGTCACGGAGCTCGGAACGCGCGCCGACCCGGAACGTGACCGCATCACGCTGGACGGAAGGCCCGTTCAGCCTCCGCCGCTACGCTACATTGCGCTTTACAAGCCCCGCGGAGTGGCCAGCACAAGGCGCGACCCTCACGCGAAGCGGACCGTGATGGACCTCCTGCCGCCGGATTTGCAGAGTCTGTATCCCGTAGGGCGGCTGGACGTCCCGAGCGAAGGACTGGTGTTGATGACGAACGACGGCGACCTCGCAAATCGTCTGACGCACCCCCGCTACGGAGTTCCGAAGGTATACCGGGTTACGGTTTCAGGCATCGTGACGAATGCCGAACTCGAGCAGATGCGGCGAGGGATGAACCTGGAGGATGGCCGTACCTTGCCGGCGGGCGTGGTGGTGGATGCCCGAGATCTGAAGGAGGACCGTACCCGTTTGGAGGTCGTGCTGACGGAGGGACGGAAGCGAATCATCCGTCGGATGTTCGAGGCTCTGGGACACGAGACGCTGAGGCTGAAGAGAATGGCCATCGGGCCGGTGGCCCTGCGAGGTCTGAGGCCCGGGGAGTGGCGCGAATTGACTCCTGAGGAGCTGGCTATGCTG
>CALCJH010000337.1 GCA_937967775.1 uncultured bacterium
TCACGGCTGTCGTGACCACGGAGGAGAGCTCGATCTTGGCCTTCTCGGCGGCCTCTTTCAGGCGCTGCGCCGCCACCCGGTCCGCCAGCAGATCCACCCCAGTCTGGTTGCGGAACTCGGCAGCCATCCACTCCATCAGAGCCTGGTCCCAGTCGTCGCCGCCCAGGTGGGTGTCGCCGCTGGTGGCCTTGACCTCGAAGACCCCGTCGCCCATCTCCAGGATGCTGACGTCGAAAGTGCCGCCGCCGAGATCCCACACAAGCACCGTATGGGCGTCCGTGCGGTCCAGGCCGAACGCCAGCGCGGCGGCCGTGGGCTCGTTGATGATGCGCACCACCTCCAGCCCGGCGATGGCACCCGCGTCTTTTGTGGCCTGACGCTGAGCATCGGAGAAATAAGCCGGGACTGTTATGACCGCCTTACGCACGTCCTGCCCGAGGTACTTGGCGGCATCCTCCCGCAGACGCTCCAGAATGCGCGCGGAGATCTCCTGCGGGGTCATAGATACCCCGTCTATCTCCACGCGATAGGACGTTCCCATGTGGCGCTTGATACTGGTGACCGTACGGTCCGGGTGGGTGATGGCCTGCCGTTTGGCCATGTGTCCCACCAGGCGCTCCCCAGTCCGGGAGACGCCCACCACAGACGGGAGAAGCCGGCTGCCATCCGACAGTGGGATAACGACCGGCTCCGCGCCTTCCATAACTGCCACGACGGAGTTCGTGGTTCCCAGGTCTATGCCGAGAATCTTGGACATATCACCTTCGCAGAGCCCCGCCACGCCGCGATCCGTCTGCACTGCGGGCGAGGTGCGCGAGGCTGTTTCTCCGGCCTGCCGGCGGGGCAGACCCGTGCATCAGAGGTCAATCGTCGTTTGCGTCCGGGGTCTCCTCGTCGGCAAGGCGGTAGCCAATAACTCCTTCGGCCGCCTCCTCCAGCGCGGCTGTCAGGTAGTTGGTGGCCGTTGTGGAGCCCAGACGCCTGGCCCCCTCACGAAGCTGCTTCGCCCGCTTGGCCGCCAGCACGACGAGCGCATAGCGGGAGCGGGTCATCACCTCCGGACCTGTGACGGCTCCCGGAAGGGGCTTCAGAAGCTCACTGGCCTCCTCTTCAGAAGACGGCTCGGTCTCTTGTGCCTCTCCTCCGGCGGTCTCTTCCGCAGCAGCCTCGGCCACCGGCGCGTCTGCCGCTTCACCCTCCGGGCTTGCCGGAGCCTCCGTTGCCGCTGCCTGCTCCTCCGCTGCAGCTTCGGCAGAAGGCTCTTCAGCAGCCGCGGGCTCTTCGGCCTGGACGGGCGCTTCCGCCTCCCCGGCGTCGCTTGTCATCTCTTCAGAGGGAATCAGATTGTCCGCTTCGGTGGTGTTGACCATGTGTGGCTCTTTCGCTCCCGACAGGATGCCAAGGGCCGCGTTCCGGCGGCGCATCGGCGTCAAGGGTGTCTGAACGGAAAACTGGCATTGACAGGCAGCTACGCGCGCCCTGCCGCCCGCTCGCAAACATTCATTATAGCGCGCAGGCGGGCGGCAGGCAAATTTCCGCCCCGTCTCCGGGCGGAGAGGTCAGAAGATGACCTTGTTCAGCGAATACTCAACGATCCCCGTAGCGCCGGCGCGCTTGAGCTCCGGGACCAGACGGCGGACCTCTTTCTCCGTGAGCACCGTCTCAACCGCCACCCATTCCTCATCGGTCAGGCTGGAGACGGTGGGCCGCTTCAAGGCCGGCAAAATGTCCAACACCTTTTGCAGGTCCGTGCGCTGGACGTTCATCTTCAGACCAACCAGTCCCTGCGCCTGAATGACTCCCACCAGCATAACCGCCAGATTCTCCAGCTTCTGGCGTTTCCAGGGATCGTTCCAGGCGGCGTGATTGGCCACCAGACGAGGAGTGGAGACCAGGAGCTCCTCGACGATCACCAGGTCGTGAGCGCGAAGGGAGGATCCGGTCTCCGTGTTCACCACGACGGCGTCGGCAAGGTCCGGGACTTTCATCTCGCAGGCGCCCCACGAGAACTCCACGGTGGCGCTCACGCCGCGCTCCCTCAGCCACCGCTCCGTCAGGCGGACATACTCCGTGGAGATCCGCTTGCCCTGGAGGTCGGCGGCGCAGTTGATGCCGGAGCCGGCCTTGGCCGCCAGCACCACGCGGATGGGGTTCATGCTGGTCTTCGCGTAGCGCAGATCCGCGATCTCATGAGCCTCCAGCCCGCAGTCTTCCATCCAATCCTTGCCGGTGATGCCGGCGTCTATCAGCCCGTCCTCCAGATAACGGGGAATCTCCTGCGGGCGGATGAGCAGCGCCTCGATCTCCTCGTCATCCACCACGGGGTGATAACTGCGCGGATCAACACGGATCTTCCATCCGGCCTTATCGAATACCTGAAAAGTCGCTTCCTGAAGGCTGCCCTTGGGCAGTCCGAGTCTCAACTTCAAAGTGCGTACGTCCTCTGGTAGAAAAGTGCGGCAACGTGTGGCCTCTGGATTATATGCGCCGGCACGGTGCTCGTCAAACCCGCCGGCAGGCCGCCCACGAGGGGCGGGAGAAGGAGTCGCGTCCGATTTGTGGAATACTTCTTCGGCCCGGCTGATGAAGGAAGCGCCAGCTTCCCGCCGCGCCGGAGACAACTAACAGCAAAAACGGAAGGCCGCCCCGGCGGCTGACGGGGAAGGACGTAAGACAGAGATGGCCAGGCGACAGTTCATGCTGTCGGAAAAAGAGATCCCGACGCACTGGTACAACATCGTTCCCGACATGAAAGAGCCTCCTCCTCCGCCGATCCATCCTGTGACCAAGGAGCCGATCGGTCCAGAAGCCCTGGCGCCGATCTTCCCGATGGGACTTATCGAGCAGGAGGTCTCTACGGAGCGGTTCATCGAGATCCCGGAGGAGGTGCGGGAGATTTATCGCATCTGGCGGCCGACGCCGCTCTACCGCGCGACCCGGTTCGAGAAGCTGCTGGATACGCCCGCGCGCATCTACTACAAGTATGAGGGTACGAATCCCGCAGGGAGCCACAAACCCAACACGGCGGTCGCCCAGGCGTATTACAACAAGAAGGAAGGTACCAAGCGGATCATCACGGAGACCGGCGCGGGCCAGTGGGGAACGGCCCTCTCAATGGCCTGCAAGTTCTTCGATATGGAGGCGGTGGTCTTCATGGTCCGCGTGAGCTACGACCAGAAGCCTTACCGCAAGATCCTGATGGAGACCTTCGGCGGGACGGTGCACCCCAGCCCCAGCCCGCTGACTGAGTTCGGCAAGAAGATGCTTGCCGAGGACCCGGACTGCCCGGGGTCGCTTGGAATCGCCATCAGCGAGGCCATCGAAGTTGCCGTCTCCAAAGAGGAGAACAAGTACGCGCTGGGAAGCGTGCTGAACCACGTTCTGCTGCATCAGACCGTGATCGGCGAAGAGGTCCGCAAACAGATGGAGATGGCCGGAGAATACCCGGACATCATCATTGGGTGCTGCGGCGGCGGAAGCAACTACGCAGGGTTCGCCTTCCCGTTCCTGCGGGATAAGCTGACGGGCGAGCGCAACCATACGCGTTACATCGGCGTGGAGCCGGCCTCCTGCCCGTCGCTGACCGAAGGCAAGTACCGCTACGACCATGGCGACACCGCGGGAATGACTCCGCTCCTGATGATGTATACGCTGGGAGCCGACTTTGTGCCGCCGTCCATCCACGCGGGCGGACTGCGCTACCACGGGATGGCTCCGCTGGTCTCGGCGCTTGTGAACCAGGGATACATCGAGCCCCTGGCCATCCCACAGAAGGAGATCTTCGAAGCAGCGGTCAAGTTCGCGCACACGGAAGGGATCGTTCCGGCTCCCGAGCCCAGCCACTGCATCGCCGCAGTGATACGGGAGGCCGCGAAGTGCCGGGAATCGGGGGAGAGCAAGGTCATCCTGTTCAACCTTTGCGGGCACGGCCTGCTGGATCTCTCGGCCTACGACGCATTCCTGTCCGGCAGAATGGAATAACGGGGTCAGGCGGACTGAATCCCCACTCCAATGCAAAGGGCGCCCCCAAGGGGGCGCCCTTCACTGCCTGTGAGAACCTCTGCCGCCGTGGGTTCAGCTTTCCATCCAGCGCACAAGGATGATGCTGAGGAAATAGAGGAAGACCATCGGCACCGCCATCATCAACATCGTGAAAGCATCGTTGGATGGCGTGGCGAGCGCAGCCAGAAACGCGGTGGCCACCACGGCCTCTCGCCATAGCCGGATCATCATCCGCGAGTTGACCAGCCCGATCTTGGCAAGGAACATCAGGACCACCGGCATCTCGAACATCACGCCGAAGGCCAGATACATCTGAACCATGAACACCAACGTCCGGGAGATGTCCGGGATGAGTGTGGTGTTCGGCGGAACCAGCGAGACGAACCACTCCAGCGCGCGCGGCATGGCGATGTAACACAGGGTGACGCCCAGCGCGAACAGGGCGATGCTGAGGGGCGCCACGAAGTAGACCGCCCGCCTCTCGCGCTTCGTCAGTCCGGGAGCCACGAACAGCCAGAACTCCAGGGTAAGCAGTGGCATCATCAGCACCAGCCCGCCGATCAGCGCCACCTGCATCCGCAACGTGAACCCGGCGGCGAACGTGGTCTGCAAGAACGTGCCGCCCTGCTTGTTCAGGATCTTGATGGCAGGCTGAAGCAGGAAGGAGTACAGCTGGTCGAAATACACCCACGCCGCCACCATCCCGATGGCAACGTAGATGATGCAGCGGATCAGCCGGGCTCGCAGCTCGGCTAGATGGTCGAAGAGTTCGAGCTCCTTCTCCGGATTGTCGTTCCTGAAGAGTTTCAGTTGATCAGCTTGGCGGAGATGCGGATCTTGAGTTTGACGCGGGTGCCCTCAAAGGTTGGCGTGGCCGCCGTCCGGCCTGGCCCAAAGAGCCCGCGCACCGTCTCGCTGTATTCCTCGGCCAGCGCCCATTCCTCTTCGCCCGGGCCGGATGGACTGGTCCTCTCACCCCCGCGGGCGTAGGGATTCACCGGCTGGGGGACTTCCCCCACCCCCGTGCCGAGGCCAAGCCCTTCATTGATGGCCTGCACGGTGCCGGAATCCATGAACGCGTCCAGTTCGATGGTGGCTTCCCGGCGGACGAGGTCCCCCGTCCGGAACGCGAACCAGTCGGTAGCGGTCCCGTTGACCCGCGCGGGTCGAGGAGCGCCCCCCGCAGCGCCCATTGCGCCTCCGAATGGACCGAAGTCGCCCGTGCCGCCCTGCATCTCCTGACCCACCTGCCGGAACTGGAAGTCCGCCGTGCCCGAAAACTTTGAACCGATGCGGGCACACTCGCGGCCGCCAGCCCACTCCAGGCCTTCCAGGGAGAAGTCAGCGTCCAGCCGCGCGGCCGTGCCCATCGCCGGGAGCGAGAAGGTGAAGGCGCCTTGCCACCGACCACCCGCAGCTACCGGCACACGGGGCAGCGACGTGCGATAATCCACTCCGAACGAGGGATCGGCCTTGATGCCCGCAGTGCTGAACAGATCGCTATCCAGCACGTTTCCGCGAGAGTCCACCAGCTCGTAGAGCGAGCCGTCCTCGAACCCCGGGAAGAACCGTATCAGACGGCCGAAGCGGCGCAGTGTGGTATCCGACGGCCGATAGCGGATGAGGGCGCGGTCTGCATCGCGTACGTCCGCCACAGACATCAGCCCTGTATAGGAAACGGTCTGGATCTCCTGATTGCTGGAGATGGGAGCGCCACCCATCTCCGAAACCGTCACTCCGATGCGCACCGCATAGCGGCGG
>CALCJH010000338.1 GCA_937967775.1 uncultured bacterium
GGATTTCGTCATAATGCCGGAGATACAGGACAGCCAGCGTGATGATCAGCGCCACCTTGGCGGGCTCCGACGGCTGGAACCGGACGGGTCCCAGGGCAAGCCAGCGCTGGGCTCCGTGAGATCCGGTGCCGATCAAGTCCACCGCCAGCAACATCAACACCGTCCCCCAGTAAAGCCACCGGCTGATGCGGGGGAGAATGTTGTCATCCAGGGCGGCAACGGCGGTCATAAGGAGGAACCCGAAGAAAGCTGCGGCCAGCTGGTCTTCGGCGAGGCGGAGACTGCGCTGTCCGCCTCCGGCGGCGGAGGCGAGCATCAGGATGCCGAAAATGCCGATCGCCAGCACGGTCAGCAGGAGCACCCAGTCTATGTTCTCGAATCTTCTGGAACGTATTGCGTTGACAGCCACTGAGAGAAAACCGTCCATCCGCCCGCGGCGCCGCATACCTGCCCGGCGCGCGCGCCGCCTCGGCGCAATCATTCTAGCTATGATCGCTGCCTTCGTCGCGCGCTCATCGGCGGCGGATGGCCCTGCGTGTTTTGAGAAGCGCCTTCCGAACGGTGTTCATCTGGTGGTGTACGCCGATCCGTCTCTGCCACTGGCCTGCGTGGATGTCTGGGTACGGGCAGGTTCGGTCTTCGAGAAGCCGGGCGAAGAGGGTGCGGCGCACTTTCTGGAACACATGCTTTTCAAAGGCACTCCCGCCAACCCGCGGGGACGTCTGGACGAGCGCATCGAGAATCTGGGAGCCACCCTGAATGCCTCTACCTCGCGCGACTGGGCGCACTTTCATACGACGGTCGCTCCGCAGCATCTGAGTGTGGCCATTGACCTGCTGTCGGATGCGCTGCAGAATCCGCTTTTCGAAGAAGATGAGATGGACCGGGAGCGCCGGGTCATTCTCAGTGAGATTGCCGGGCGACGCTCGGATCCGACTCAGTTTCTGGATGACGAGCTGGGCCCCCGGTTATACGGTTCACATCCGTATGGCCGCCCCGTTTACGCATCCGCCGAAGCGGTCTCGCGGATCGGAGCGCCGGTCCTGCGGGCCTTCCATAACAGGAATTACGTGGGCGGCGCGATGACGGTCGTCGTGGTGGGCGGTGTGCAGCCGCAGCAGACCCTTTCTGTGCTGGAGCGGGCGTTCGCCTCTATGCCAGAGGGCGCAGCGCCCGACTGGCCGGAGAAGCCTTCCTCGCCGGACAAGCCGGTCGTTGTGGATCTGCCGCGGGCTCCCGACGGAAGCGAGTGGGTGATCGTCGGCTTCCTGGGGCCGGGGATGGATGTACCATCAGACGTGTGGGCTATGGATGTACTCATCAGCGTGCTGGTGCGCCAGTCTGCCGGAAGACTCCATGATGCGCTGGTAACGCAGAACAAAACGGCTAAGGCCATTGATGTCAGTTTCCTGACTCAGAAGCTCCCGGCGCGGGTGACCTTCACGCTGGTATCCGAACCCGGCAAGACGGAGGAGAACCGGGCGGAGATTTTGCGGCAGCTCGACGCTGTGGGGCGCGAGGGCGTGACGGAAGTCGAGATGGAAGCGGCGAAGCGGTATTTGCTGGGGACGTACGCTTTTGAAGTGGAGACAGCAGGCGGGCAGGCAGGCAGTCTGGGCTTCTATGCCGTGCTCAGCAGTATCCGGGACAGTCTGGATTACACCTCGCACATCTCGTCGGTCACCCGCGAAGATGTCCGGCGAGTGGCTGCCCGATATCTTAGACCGGACAGGAGCGTGACCGTGAGGATGACGCAGTGATTACCCGGCTGCTATCCATTCTGATGGCTCTTGCGTTTGCGGGCGCCTGCGCCGCTCAGGGTCCGGTGGCAGATTCTCAGGTGACCCGCCTGACCTTCCCGAACGGCCTGCGGCTGCTGGTGAAGCCCGAACCGGGCCGGAGGCTGGTGGCGCTGACGGTGGTCGTTCGCGCGGGAGCGCTGGAGGAGGGTGGGACTCCCGGCGTGGGTCAGATCCTGGCGCGAGTGCTCCTTACGGGGGCCAGGAATCTCTCCGAGAGGAAGCTGGCGCAGCTTGTGGATGAGGTGGGCGGGAGCTTCTCCGTGACCTGGGATCCCGACTATATGGAGATCTACGTCTCCACCACTGCGGCGCAGCTCAAGCCCGCTCTGGAGCTTCTGGCGGAGACGCTCATCGAACCGAAACTCGACGCGCAGCGCATTGTGGAGGCGAGGAAGCAGGTCGCCGAAGACGCCAGGGAGGCCGCCCGCAATCCCTTCCGGGCCGGTTATGACCGCCTTGTTTCCTTGTTGCATCCCGGCAGACCGTACGGGCGGCCTCTGCTGGCGGAGCCGGACCGACTGGAGCAGATCACGCCGGAGCAGGTGCGCCGTTTTCTGAAGGACTGGTTTGTGCCCTCCAACATGGTTCTGGCAGTGGTGGGAGACGTGCGCGTTGAGCAGGTCCGTGATGCGGCCCGGCTTTGGTTCGGGCGGTTGAAGCCGGCCGCGGCTCCTCCTCGTGAAGCCCCTACGGCGCCCCCGCCGCCCTCCTACGGACCCGTGATGGTAGAGATGGATTCCGGCGTCACCTACGTGCTGGCGGGAGCGCCGGCGAGCGGACTGAACTCGCGCCGTTACGCCACGGATTCCATCGTTGCGGCCATTCTGGGCGGCGGAAAAGCCTCGCGGATGTTCCAGCAGATCCGGGAGGAACAGGGGCTGGTCTACGAACTGGGAACGCTCTACCCCCCTCTTCTCTATCAGTCTCACGTGGTGGCCTATGCGCTTTCTCCTGCGTATCTGCCTGCCGGGCCCCGCGATGTGGATCCGTCATTCGAACAGGTGCGGGCTGCACTGAAGGCAAGCGTAGACTCTCTGTCGCAGTCACCCATCACGGAGGCGGAGCTGACGCGCGCAAAGAATTATCTGGTGGGTACCTTTGCCCTGAGGCACCAGAGGCTGCAGGAGCGTTCCAAGCATCTGGCCTGGTTCGAGGCACTGGGCCTGGGCTGGGAATTCGACGACAGTTTTCCCGGTCTGGTGCAGTCTGTGACTCTTGCTGAGGTCCGGGAGCGGGCGGCGGAGCTTTTTCGGCGCTCCGCGATGGTGCTTGTCGTTCCGCGGGAGTAACTTCTTCTCAGGCGCGAAGCGACTTGAGCGCCAGGAAGGTCAGCACAGCCACCAATACGCTCAGAGCGAGTGTCACGCCGGCCGGCATTATCGAGCGGGTGTGAAGGAACCGGAAGAGGAAGAACATCCCTACGAACAGGGATGCCGCCAGCCCGGCGGTCAGCCCCGGTCCGGGCGCACGGAAGGCGGAGATGCCCGCTGCGAGCGCAGCCACCCCGAAGACCAGACCGGAGATGAGCGATGCTGCGCTTGCGGCTTTCACATAGCCCATCACGCCACCGGCGATGACCAGCGCTCCATAGATGATCAGCGCGATGCGTGCTGTCTCGATCATTCTGCCTGCCTCCTCTGGCGCGCATTATACGCTCAGTATGCTTCGAGACGCCCGCTTCGGGCTGCACTCCCCCGCGCGGACGGGCGATATGCCCTCATGGTAAACTGCGCTTCGGCCGGCTTTCCCAACTGGCGCCGGACCACGCCTGCGAGGACTTTTTCGATGAATATCATTCCCGAGCTGCGTGAACTGATTGCCTCCACCCCGCTTGCCGACACGCACGAGCACATCATCGAGGAAGCCGACCGCCTGGGCCCGGCCGGCAATAGTTTCCTGTTCCCGTGCAACGACATCTTCTACCTGCTGGCGCACTATGTGGCTAACGACCTTGTTTCCGCCGGAATGACGGAGCAGGAGGTGCAGCAGGTCCTGTCGCCGGAG
>CALCJH010000339.1 GCA_937967775.1 uncultured bacterium
TCCGGTGGCCTGGACGGCAAGGATATCACCGGATGAGGCCTGCTGGATCCTGGTGTCCTGGATCAGAATGTCCGTCTCGCAGTGCTTGCCCGCCACGCGCACGCGCCAGTCCCGGGGCTCACCTGCCCGGTTGGCCACCAACGCTTCATAGACGGCGTCGTATAGCTGTGGCCGCGGGTTGTCGGACATCCCTCCGTCAATGGTCACGTAATCCCTGTAGCCCGGCTCCTCCGGGATGCTCACCCTCTTGATCGCCCCGATCTCATAGAGGGTGACTCCTGCCTGCCCCACGATGGAGCGGCCCGGTTCCTGTCCCAGCACCGGCGACCGGATACCGTAGCGTTCGATGCCCTCTTTCAGGGCAGAGACGATGGTTTCCGCATATTCATCAATGCTGACCGGCTGCTGACTCTCCAGATAGCTGATTCCGAGCCCCCCGCCCATATTCAGCTCTTCCACCTCGGCCCCGGTCGCGTCGCGAATGTCGCGCAGGAAGGCGCACATCACGTCCACGGCCTCCCGGTGCGCCTCCGCGTCCATCAGCTGGGATCCCACGTGGCAATGGACACCCGCCAACCGCAGAGAGTCGCTCTCCACACAGCGCCGCACTGCCTCCATAGCCGAGCCGTCCCGGATATTCAGGCCGAACTTGGAGTCTTCCTGTCCCGTACGGATCAGTCTGTGCGTGTGCGGGTCCACCCCAGGGTTGGACCGCACCATCACATCCGGGCAGACGCCGCGCTCGCGAGCCAGAAACTCCAGCATCTCCAGCTCGTGCAGATTGTCCAGCACAATGCGCCCCACCCGCTGATCCAAGGCCATCTCCAGCTCGGCACGGCTTTTGTTGTTGCCGTGCATCACGATGCGCTCCGGCGGGAATTCGGCCTTCAGGGCGGTATAGAGTTCGCCCGCGGACGCGACGTCCAGATACAGGCCCTCCTGATCCACGATGCGCGCCATGGCCAGGGTCAGAAAAGCCTTCCCGGCGTAAGCGATGGCTACCTGCGGATAGCGCTCCCCGAACGCCCTGCGGTAGGCGCGCATCCGCTCCCGGATGAACGCCTCATCCAGCACATAAAGCGGCGTTCCGAACCGGCGCGCCAGCTCCACGGTGTCGCATCCGCCGATCTCAAGGTGACCGTCGGCGTTGATCGTCTGGGTGCCAAAGAGCCTCAAGGTTGTGTGCTTTCTGGTCATCGTATTGTCAGGCATGAAAAAGGTCAGGAGCAGCCGCAGGCCCGCAGCATCGCTTCCTGACCATCAGCCTCTATCTAACATGGCTGCCGGGAGCCTGTCAAACGTTCGTCCCCTTACGTGCCGATCTTCTGCTTCACACCGGCCTTGCGATAGATCTTGTTCAGGCATTCCACAGGGACCCGCGCCGAGCGCCCGTCGCAAAGGACCGGGCGATCCTCCTGGATGGCCAGCACGAAATCCAGCATCTGGGCATGGTGCCCGGCCAGTCCGATCGCCATCGGGTCGCTGCGGCCGTCCGTCTCCTGGCCTTCCTCCTGAGTCTGCAGGTCTATCTCTTCGCCCAGCACGGAAAACTTCACCACAGTATGGCCGTCGAACTCCGCGCTGCCTTTCGTGCCGAAGATCTGCGTGCGGGTGGGCATACCCGGATAGCAGTTTGTGGTGGCCTCGATGACCCCGCGGGCTCCGCTCTCGAAGCGCACCACGGCGATGGCGAAGGTCTCCGCCTCGATCTGACGCTCAATGGTATCCAGGTGCGCGTACTCCACCTCCGCAACCGGCCCGGCCATCCAAGTGAGCTGGTCCAGACTGTGGATGCCCTGATTGCCCAGCACGCCGCCGTCCAGCGCATAGGTGCCCCGCCAGGCGTCCGCGCTGTAGTATTCCTGCGCCCGCCACCACTTCACGTAGGTGCTGCAGGAGATGATGCGCCCTAGCTTCCCTTCACGGATGAGCTGATTGGCCTTCTGGATCTGCGGGCTGAACCGGTACTGGAAGATGCAGGCCAGCTTCAGGCCCGTCTTGTCGGCCAGCTCGATAAGCCGGTCTATCTTGACCAGGTCAATGTCTATGGGCTTCTCGACCAGCACGTGCCGTCCGGCCTCCATTGCCATGATGCCCTGCTGGGCGTGCAGGCCGGAGGGGGTGCAGATGTCCACCGCGTCGAACTGTTCGCTGCGGAGCATCTCGGCCATGTCGGTATAAGGTCTGGCACCCATCATATCGGCGGCCTTCTGCGCACGCTCCGGGATGATGTCGCATACGGCCACCACCCTTGCCTGTTCGATCTGCTGCCAGATCTTCAGGTGATGCATACCAATGCCGCCGCAACCCACAAATCCAATAGTCGTCACACTATCTGCCACGTCTCTCTCCCGTCGTGTAGTCTCTCCCCCGGGGATTTCCGGCCGGTGCGGTCCCGGCAGACCGCCGGCCAGCTCAACCTTCTCCAGAACAGCAGTCACCTCCTGCCAGACAATCCGGCCCTGCCCGCGCGACGGCCCGGCGCAATAAGGAAGGGCCGCCCTAAAAGGGCGGCCCTTGTTCACACGAAGCTCCGTCCGGCTGGATCAGCTATCCACTTCGGCGGACAAAGCGGGCCGATAATGAGACAAGGCCCGCGCCCAGGGCCAGAAGGCCGGTGGGTTCGGGCACAACAGGCTTATCCAGACGGATGACCAGGTTGTCGTAGGCGGCGAAGAGGTATTCGTTCTGTCCCCAGTTGATGTTGCGATCGTTGATGCCGTCCTGGAAGTGCAGCTGCACCTGAATGCGCCCGGTGGTGCTGGTGAACTTCGTTCCCGGCGTCAGCTGACGCGCCATCCAGTTACCTTTAGAATCCAGGTTCCAGGTGGTGCTCCGGAACTTGTAGGTGGAGGGGTCGTCCGGATTGTAGACAATGTCTATCTGATTGTCTATCCGGATCAGGAACATCCCCGCCACGTGACGGATGTCGTTCTTTGCCTGATTGCTGCCATCCCAGGATACGCAGTCCCAGGTTGCCTGCAGAATGGTGTACTCCTCATTAGGAAATACATAGATATCCTGATAGATGAAGCTGTACAGCATCCCCTGCGGCAGCGTGCTGTTGGGGACGGAAGTGGGGGCACCGGCCCGGAACCAGCCGACAGAGTTCCCGGTCTTCGCGTAAGCGAACGTCTGGCCCAACACAGTTCCGGAATACTCCATCACGTTGACCGGCATAAAGTCGTTGAACACTTGCGGCGTCAACGGGGGATCGTTGTAGATGTAGGCCGGCTTCCCCGGCCCTGCGATGCTCCAGCCGTTCAGGCCGTCCTCGAAGTCGCCATTCACAATAATGTTTCCTGTGTCTGCGAACCCCGGCGACGTCAGAGCAAGCAGACACCCCAGCCCGATGAGAATTCCTCTCATCATCATTTCCCTCCTTCTCTGGTTGGCAGGCTGCCGGCAGCGGCGAGGCAGATCTGCACCGCCCACCGGTATCTCAACGATACACCCTCTGGCGCGGCGGGTCAATACAGAATTCAACAAAAAAGCGGCATTTTTT
>CALCJH010000340.1 GCA_937967775.1 uncultured bacterium
GCTATGAAACGCGCAGGGTCGCTGGAACCCCGCAAGATCCGCGAGGCTCTGGCCGCCACACGTGACTATCCGGGCGTCACCGGGCAGATCACCATCAATGAGGAGCGCAACGCTGTCAAGCCTGCCGTGGTGCTGCAGGTGAAAAACGGCGCATTCCGCTATGTGACAACCATCCAGCCGCCGGACCGGAACTGACAGAAGGGGCGTCTATCTGCCTTGCAGGAGTTTCTCCAGCAGCTGGTCAACGGATTGGTCTGGGGCAGCGCATACGCGCTGATCGCCCTGGGCTACACCATGGTCTACGGGATCCTGCGGCTGATCAACTTCGCTCACGGCGACGTGTACATGATGGGCGCTTACAGCGCCCTTTTTATTTCGGGATGGTTGACAGCCGCCGGCGCCCCCGTGGCTCACAGTCCGGTGTGGGCGATGGTGGCGATGCTTGGCGCAATGGCTGCCGCTGGACTTTTGGGATTTTTCATCGAAAGGCTTGCATACCGGCCCCTGCGCACCGCTCCCCGCCTGACGCTGCTCATAACGGCCATTGGCGTCTCGCTTTTCCTGCAGAATATCGCGCAGCTTGCCTTCGGCTCCGAGCCCCGCTCCTTTCCGGAGCTGATAGCATCCAGCACCATACTGCAGGTGGGTTCTGTCACGCTGAGCAACCAGCAGGCGATCATCATCGCCGTTTCTGTCATCCTGGCGCTCGCCCTTCAGGTCATTGTTCATCGCACGTCCATCGGGCGGGCAATGCGGGCCGTCAGCTACGACCGCGAGGCGGCGGCTCTGATGGGTATCTCCGTCAACCGGGTGATCTCCTTCACCTTCGTGCTGGGCTCGGCGCTGGCTGCGGCGGCAGCAACGCTTATCGCTCTGAACAATCCCCTGGTAACCCCTACCATGGGCGTGCAGCCCGGACTCAAGGCGTTCGTTGCGGCGGTCCTGGGCGGGATCGGCAACATCTATGGCGCAATGGCCGGCGGGCTGGTGATGGGAGTCGCGGAGGTTATGATCGTCGGGTACGGCAGCTCAGGGTATCGGGACGGCATTGTTTTCGCTATCCTGATCATCGTGTTGCTGGTCCGCCCAACGGGCCTTTTTGGTTCCCCCGTGACGGAGAGGGCATAGCGGGATGGACCTGGCCCGCATTCTGCGTTTCGCGGCAGTCATTACGCTGCTTCTGGCGCTGCAGGCGCTCTTCGCAAGCGGTCTTGTGAACCCCTATTATATCCGGGTGCTCATCCTGTGCTGCTTTTCCGTGATGCTCGCCGTTAGCCTGAACATCATCATTGGCTATGCAGGACAGTTCAGCATCGGGCACGCCGGATTTTATGCCGTCGGCGCATATACCGCCGGGGCCTTCACGGTGTATGCCGGCCCGCCCATCCGCCAGGCCCTTCCGCTGGACAGACTGCCGGGGTGGCTGGAAGGAACAGCGTTCCTGATGGCTGCGATCTGTGTCGGCACACTCTTCGCCGCACTGGCGGGGCTGGCGGTGGGGCTGCCGTCCCTGCGCCTCAGGGGAGACTATCTGGCCATCGCAACCCTCGGGTTCGGAGAAATGATCCGGGTGGTCATCCAGAATGTGGAAGCGGTGGGAGGACCGCGCGGATTCAGCGGCATACCCATCTATTCCAGCTTCTTCTGGGCCTCGCTTTTTGCGGTGGCGATCGTTTGGATCGCCCGCAACCTGGCCCGCTCCCGGCACGGACGCGCGCTTCTGGCGATCCGGGAGGATGAGACAGCCGCCAGCGTGCTGGGCGTCAACGTCACAAAGCACAAGGTGGCCGCGTTCGTTCTCAGCTCTGCGCTGGCAGGGTGCGCCGGGGCACTATATGCGCACTACGAAGGTTATCTGGAGCCACGAAGCTTCGATTTCATTCGGAGCATAGAGATCATCATCATGGTGGTGATCGGCGGCATGGGCAGCACGACAGGCGCCGTCATCGCGGCTGTAATCCTGACCCTCATACCGGAGCTGCTCCGGGGGCTGGCGGAATACCGGATGGTGATCTATTCCGCATTGCTCGTCCTCTTCATGCTGGTGAGGCCGCAGGGGCTTTTCGGGACCTGGGAGCTGTCGTGGGAGACACTGCGCACGCGATGGGAGAAGCGCCTTGAACGCCCTTGAAATCCGCGGCCTTACCAAAAGGTTCGGCGGACTGGTTGCCGTGGACTCCCTGGATCTTGTCCTGCCTGAGGGCGGGCTTGTGGGACTCATCGGCCCCAACGGCGCCGGAAAGACCACGGTGTTCAATCTGGTCAGCGGTCTGTATCCGCCGGATGCCGGCAGCATCCTGGTGCGGGACCATGACCTGGCCGGGCATCCACCCCACGAAGTGGCACGGCACGGGATCGCCCGCACGTTCCAGAACATCCGGCTGTTCGGCTCGCTGACCGCTCTGGATAATGTCCGGGTGGGTGCCCATATGGTATGCGGTGGCAGTTACCTGTCCGCAATTCTGGGTGGCCGCCAATCCCGCGATCTGGATCGCCGGACCCGGGAACAAGCGATGCAGGTTCTCCATGACATCGGGATCGAGAGATATGCCAACGAGCTTGCCTCCAGTCTTCCTTACGGTGTGCAACGGAAGCTGGAGATTGCAAGGGCTCTGGCATCGTCCCCGTCCGTCCTGCTCCTGGACGAGCCGGCCTGCGGCATGAACCCCCAGGAGACGGCGGAACTGAGGGATCTTGTATCGCGGCTGCTGCAGGAATGGAAGCTGAGCATTCTGCTCATCGAGCACGATATGCGCTTCGTCATGGGCATCTGCCAGACCATCTATGTTCTGGACTACGGAAAGACCATTGCGTGCGGGCCACCCGAAGCCATTCGCAACGATCCGGCCGTCATCGAAGCCTACCTGGGGGATGCAGTCCACTGATGCTGCGGATCAATGACCTGCACGTGTATTACGGAGCCATCTACGCCGTGCGAGGAGTCACGCTTGAGGTCGGACCTTCGGAGATCGTCACCCTCATCGGATCGAACGGCGCGGGTAAGTCCACGATTTTGAGGACCATCAGCGGTCTGCAGCGCCCCCGTAGCGGCAGCATTACCCTCAATGGCACGGAACTGACGCGCATGGAGCCTGACGCAATTGTCCGCGCGGGCGTCTGTCAGGTCCCGGAAGGCCGGCATGTTTTCGCCAATCTCACCGTCCGTGAGAATCTGGAGCTTGGCGGCTACACGCTGGCCAGGCCGTCCGATCGTCAAGAAGCGATAGAGCGCGTGCTAGAGCGCTTTCCTCGCCTCCGCGAACGTCTTAAACAGTACGCAGGAACGCTTTCAGGGGGCGAACAGCAGATGCTGGCCATCGGCCGGGCCCTGATGGCCCGGCCACGTGTGCTGCTCCTGGACGAGCCCTCGCTGGGTCTGGCTCCGCAACTGGTGCACGATATCTTCGCAATCATCCGCGAGATCAACCAGCAGGGAACGGCGGTGCTGCTGGTGGAGCAGAACGCGCATATGGCTCTCGGCATTGCAGCCCGGGGCTATGTGCTTGAAACGGGCAGTGTCGTCCTGGCGGATGCGGCGCACAATCTGCTCAACAACCCCGAAGTCCGTCGGGCTTACTTGGGAGAGTAAAGGGCAGAAGGATGGATGGTTCTAACGGAAGGCTGCACGTCGTCGCGGTGGGAGCTCATATTCACGATGCTGAGGTGATGGCCGGGCATCTGGTTGCCCTCTACACCTCGGCCGGCCACTCCGGCACGTTTGTCCACGCGACTCCGGGCGAAAAGGGCTCTCAGGCACTCTCTGCGGATGAATACCGCTCTGTCAAACTGGGCGAGGCGCGCCGGACTGCCGGGCGGCTGGGGGCGGATGTGCGCTTCCTTCCATATGCAGATGCGGAATTGCCGCTGGACCACCCCACCCGTCTCCACGTTGCCGCTTTGTTCCGGGAGCTACGGCCGGATATCGTCCTGACTCACTGGCGAGGAAGCTTCCATCCCGACCACTGGCGTACCCACTGCCTGGTGATGGACGGCCTGCAGATGGCTGCTGATGCCTCAGTGGATGTTCCGGGAACGCCCCATCGGACGCGATGGGTGTTCTTCCCGGAAAACTGGGAGGATATGACAGGCTTCCAACCCGAGATGCTGGTGGATATCAGCGCCGTCTATGACCGCTGGCACGCCGCCATGATGGAACAGGGGTTGTTCCGCGGAGAGGTTTCGCGCTTCCATTACAGAAAATATTATGAAGGATTGAGCGCGGTGCGCGGTGCGCGCGCGTGGACGGAAAGGGCGGTGGCACTGATGCGATCACCGTTCTGCTCCGACCGGCAAAGCCAGTTACCGGACTGGCGTATGCCCGCACCCGCGCGAGATCCCGGACGGGAGGGCGGCAGCAAATGAGAGAAAAGATCATAGACCTTGTAGACAGACAGGTCCAGAAGTCCATCCTTGCTCAGTCGCAATGTCAGGAGGAAGGAGGCCCTGCGGGGAAGGCAGCGCTCTCCTGCCGGGTGATAACCATCTCCCGCGAACTGGGCAGCGGAGGACGTAGAGTCGCCGAGGAGCTTGCCAACACGCTGCACCTGAGTCTGTGGGACCGCGAGCTGGTGGAGCGCATCGCTGAGGATGCCGACGTGGCTGATCACCTGGTGCACCATTTCGATGAGCACGTGGTCTCCGAGATCGAGGTTCTGGTGCGGCATCTGGCAGGAGAGCCTCGCATAGGCGGATTTCAGTACAAGAGGCACCTGGCGCGCACCATCTTGCAGATAGCAAGAATCGGCAATGCCATCATCCTGGGCAGGGGTGGCAACTTCATCCTTCCACACGCGCTGAATGTGCGCATCATAGCCACCAGGGAGCTGCGGATCCACAACCTGATGCAGTTCGAAGGGTTGAGCCGGAGGGATGCGGAGCAGGCCATAGAGGAATCGGACCGCGAGAGAGCGGAGTTCACCCGGCGTCTCTGGGGACGCAAGTGGGATGACCCTCTGTGCTACGATCTGACACTCAGAATGGACGAGATGACCAACGCGGACGCGGCGGCGGTGGTCGCGACGGCGTTCAACAGGCGCTTTGCGAGTTAAGCGCCCCAACCTCCGGGTTCTCATCAGGACCGCCTTCCGAGTAGCGGTAGCGGCAGATCTCGTCGTCACCATGCTCCCCTGCCCCGCTGAAGCCGCAGATGAGATCACTCCCGCCGAGGCGGTCCGCCTGCTGACTGCAGGCCGCACGGACCGGCTCAACCCGCGCCGGCATCTCTTCCTGGACGGCGACTGGGAGTTCCGCCCGGAGAGAGAGCGGATCTGGAGCAAGGCTCCCGTTCCCGGCAACTGGCACAACCTGCCGGGAATGCGGGGCTACACAGGGACTGCCGAGTACCGGAAGACCATCGCCATTCCTCCTACGTGGAACGGCGATCCCTGGCTGGTCTTCGGCGCCGTGGACTACGCGGCGCGTGTCGTGGTGAATGACCGGTACGTCGGCTTTCACGAAGGGGGGTATACCCCCTTCGCCTTCAACATCGGGCATATTGTCCGCCCGGGCCAGACGGCCACCATCTCCCTAGTGGTGGAGGATCCTGGGCCGGGAGCGGATATTCGGGGATATCCGTTCGACGAGATTCCTCATGGCAAGCAGAGCTGGTACGGCAACGTCAGCGGCCCGTGGCAGCCGGTGATTCTGGAGGAGCGTGCCCGGACCCACGTCCGCAGCCTTAAGATAACGCCTGACATCCGCAAGTCGTCGGTTCGTCTGGATGTGACGCTTTCTCAGACTCCTCCGGCTGGAAGAGGCCTGCTTCTGGCCACCGTCTACGCGCCTCGGAGCGCGGCCCCGGTGGCCCGGCTGCAGACAGATTTGACATCTGCTCTGACTTACAGCCTGACTACTCGCATCCCGGGCGCGGAGCCTTGGAGTCCTGACTCTCCGTCGCTCTACACCGTCAATATCAGCATTGTGACGGAAGACGGAGCAGTGGTGGATCAGTTTGCGGACAGGTTCGGCATGCGAAGCATCACGGCAAAAGACGGGCGGATCCTTCTGAACGGCAAGCCGATCTTCCTGTCCGGGGCGCTGGACCAGGATTTCTATCCTGAGACGGACTATACCCCCCTGTCGGAGGAGTATCTGCGCGATCAGTTTCTGAAAGCCAAGAAGCTAGGACTCAACCTGCTGCGATGCCACATCAAGATACCTGACCCGCTCTACCTCAAACTGGCTGATGAGATCGGGCTGTTGGTTTGGTACGAACTTCCGAATGTAGGAACGCTGACGCCGGCCGCTCGCGCGCGGCTGACCACTCTGATGAAGGAGGCCGCCGAGCGGGATTACAATCGTCCTTCGCTGATCATCGTCAGCCTGTTCAACGAGTCGTGGGGTATAGACCTGTCCCGTCCGGAGCAGAGAAAGTGGCTGCTCTCTGCCTTCGACACAGCGCAATCGCTGTTCGGAGACCGGCTTATCGTGGATAACTCAGCCTGCGCAGGCAACTTCCACGTGAAGACCGATATCGAGGATTTTCACGCCTACTTCGCCGTCCCCGATAGCGCCGGGCGGCTCGGGGAGTGGCTGGACGAATTCGCCAGCCGACCCGCCTGGACATTCTCGCCGCACGGGGACGCGCTGCGACGAGGAGATGAACCGCTCGTTGTTTCGGAAATCGGCAGCTGGGCGCTTCCCTCCCTCCAGAGTCTGCTCGCCTGTCACGGTGGACAGGAACCTTGGTGGTTTTCCACGGCAAGGGGGGCGCTCCGGCCGGAAGGTGTGGAGGATCGGTTCCGCCAGACCGGGCTGGATCGCGTGTTCGGTGACTTCGGCAGGCTTGCGCGGAATACTCAGGAGATGCAGCTCCTCTCCTTCAAGCATACGGTGGAAGAGATTCGCCTCCGGCCAGCCATCTCCGGCTTTGTCTGGACCGAGCTGACGGATCTGCAGTGGGAGTCCAACGGCCTGATGGACTTCTGCCGCAACCCGAAATCCGTGGCCAGGATCGCCCCGCTGTTGACCGGACCGCGCTGCGTCATTATCCGCCCGGAGCGGCGCAACGTCCGGCCTGGAGAGGCCGTCACTGTCCGGCTCTCCGTCTCCAACTTCGGTGACCCGCTGGACAGCACAACCTTTGAATGGGCGCTGGAGGGATTTCCGGACATATCCGGCACTCTGCAGGCAACTGCCCCTGTACCGGCGGCCTCCGGCGGAGCAGCCGGCGAGTTCTCGTTCGTAGCACCGGAAGTCTCCTCGCACCGGGTGGCACGCCTCACAGTCCGCTGGCTTTCCGGAGGCCGTCTGCTTGCGCAGAACTACGAGGACATCAACATCCTGCCGCGCGCTGGACCACTGCGTCTGCAGGTCTACGTGGATCCGTCCGTAGCAGGCAGAGAACAACTCGACGAGTGGCTTCGCGACAGCGGGGCAACGGTGGTCTCTGCTCCTTTCACGGCTGATGTGACCGTCACCGGAAAGTTGACGGACGACCTCATCCGGTGGACTGCCGGAGGCGGAAGGACGCTGCTGCTGGCGCACGATACTTCGGCTTTCGGTGAGCATCCATCCTCGGTACGGCTGTCTTCCCGCGCAGAGGCGGATATGTGGGGAGACTGGGCGACGGTGTTCACCTGGTTCGACCGCAACCCTGTCTTCGCCGGGCTTAACACTCGCCACCAGATGCTGGACTGGACCTTTGCCGCGATCATCCCGGATCACATCCTGACAGGACTCCCTGAGGCGGCCTGGGACGACGTGGAGTGCGGCATGTTCGCCGGCTGGCTGCACAAGGGAAGCGCCGTAGTGCTGCGAGCGGGAACGGAGAACGCGCGGATCCTCATCACCACACTGAGAGTCAGTGAAGCGCTCGCAGGTGATCCCGTAGCCGACCGGCTAATGCACAACCTGTTGCGGCGGGTTTCCGGACCGTCCTTCCCGGTGCGAGCCCGCTGGGATGCGCTCTTTGGCCGCTGAAAGCCTTCACAGGCCGATCAGCTTCACATCCACGTTGAAGCTCTTGTAGCGGTTCTGATAGGTGATCCGCGGCTCGATGCAATGGAAGATGCGCGACAGGCGCAGCCCCCAATCGTATACGCCGCCTCGCTGAAGGTCGAAATCCACCACAAAGTCCGAGCGGAGCAGGCCCCACTCCGATTGCAGGCGGGTGGCCAGCTTCTCTCCCACATCAATGTTATCGAACTCGAATGGCGAGGATCCGTCCGTAAAGTGACGGGCGTAGGTTACTGCAGCAAAATGCCTGGGCGTGAGTTGCCGTCCCAATCCTATGCTCCCGCCAAGAACGGTCTGATGGTGACCGTCGCTATACCACGAGGAACGAGCCAGCAAAACAGGATCCAGCACCCAGCTGACCGGCCGCGCCCTTTCCGTCCGCAGCACGGCACGGAGATCGTAGCGGGTCCTCCAGGTGCGGTCCGTGTGCTCGCGGAAACGCCCCACACCACCCTGCGCGTCGAAAGCCAACCGCCACCTGCCGCCGACCTGCCCCGGCACAGCCGCGCCCAGCAGCCGGGCCCCTATTTCGGGCTGACGATCCAGATAGAGATACCGGACGTCCGGGTCATAGACGCGCTGACGGCGGCCGAAGCGGAAGAACACGTTCGCTCTGGGCGGCAAGACCGCAGATGTTGTCACCACGTCCTGTCCGGTCAAGAGTCCTGCTCCCATCAGGTCTGGAGCGATGTCGCGGGTAAGAACCGCCTTCCGCGGGGCGGTGCCGGTCAGTGACCGTTCGAGT
>CALCJH010000341.1 GCA_937967775.1 uncultured bacterium
GTCCGCAGAGCCTCCCGGTCTTCGCCGTCCATCACCTTCTGAGCCACCTCGCCCGCCAGGCAGCTCGATAGGCAGATCAACCCTTCCGAATGCGCGCTGAGAAGCTCCCGGTCCACCCGGGGCTTATAGTAGAAGCCTTCCAGATGCCCTGCCGTGACCAGCTTGATCAGGTTCTGATAGCCTCTCTGGTCTTTGGCCAGGAGCAGCAGGTGGAAGTAATTGGAGCCAGACCCTCTGGCCTCGCGCGAAGTGCGGCTGCCCCGCGCGACGTAGACCTCGCACCCGAGGATGGGTTTGATACCGGCCTCGCGGGCCGCCTCGTAGAACTGCACCGCCCCGTAAAGCACGCCATGATCGGTCAGGGCTACTGCGGGCATGTCCATCTCCACCGCCCGTTGCACCATCCCCTTGATGCGGCAGGCGCCGTCCAGCAGGCTGTATTCCGAATGATTGTGCAGATGGACGAAACGAGGCGATGCCATCGTGGCTGGTCCTCCCGGGTCGAGCGATTCCTTCGCCGGTCCGTGCGGGGAGGGCCGGACGCAGGACGTGCCCCCTGCCTCTCCCCGGCGGCGCATGCTCATTCTAAAGCCCGTGGCTCTGTTTTGCCAGAGGGCGCAGAGGAATCTTTTGCAGTCTGCCTGCGAGCCTGGAAGACAGCACGAGACGACGGCAAGGGCGTTCGCCTTGCCTGCCACCTCACAGAGTCCCTGCCGCGCAACAACTTGTTGCGCATTGCGGCCGACCACCGGAAATGTTGTCCCCACCCCCCGGCCGCGTGGAACAATAAGAAAGAGTCGAGGGGGAGATCCTGCGCTCGCCAGGGGCGGCCAGGAGCGGCCAGAGTCAGGAGTCTTGGCATCATGAGCAAAATCCTCGAACAGGTGAACGCCGTCTGCGAAAGGCTGGACGCAGTCCTGCGAGACATCGTCTCAACACTGGAAAGCCCGGCCGCCCGCGAGACCGCCGAGCAGCTTGCATCGGTACAGCTCGCCGTGGAGAATCTGGAGTCAAAAGGGGTCCCGGTGCCGGGTCAGCTCCGGGAGCTGCTGGGATCGCTTCAGGAAGAGGTCCGCAAGACGGGAGAAAGCCAGGAGGCGCTGGACACCATCCGACACCATCTGGACACATGGACGGATCTGCTGTCCTCCCGCGATGGCCGTTCTTCCTCCCGCACAGTCACTCAGGCGAAAACCGGCATTCACGAGGATGACCTCGAGCCCCTCATCATTGAGGCGCTGACACAGGCCGGAGGAGCGGCGCGCGCCGACGACGTGCTGGCGGCAGTGGAGGAGCGTCTCGGCCCCGCCCTAGGCGATGCCGATCTGCAGCCCGGTCCGAACGGCCGTCCACGCTGGCATGCCACTGCCGACTGGGCGCATCAGAACCTGCTGGACCGCGGGGTGGTCGAGATTGGCGATCAGCCCGGCGTCTGGCAGCTCTCCCCGCAGTACGCCAGGAAGAGCGCCTGAGGCGAAAAGCGGGGCCGCAGGCGGCCCCGCAGGGCCCACCCGGGTCTCTTCGCTGCCTCATGCGGCGCTTCGCGCCTGGCCGTCCCAGGGCGCGTACTCCTCCAGCAGCACCTTGCCCGGGTCCAGTCCCGGCCGCACCAGCGCTTCCAGCTCTTCTTCGCTCTCCGGGAGCGCTTCGATCTGCTCGCTCAGCATATCCAGCCACCCGGCGTCGCGCTCGGATATCTCCAGCCTGCCTGCCGAGTGCGCCTTGCGAAGAGCCCGTGCCGCCTCCGCCGCGCCCCGGCGCACGCGCAGGTAAGGGGTGGACTCCTCTATGATAGCCGAGGCGATCTCCAGCACCACGTCGGGCCGTAGCACATAAGCCTGAGGATCGAACCGCGCGTCCGATTCCACCAGCCATTCCTGCAACAGCCGGGCCTTCTCTGGCCCGCCGGCCGAGGCGGTGTTCATCAGACGCGTGGCGTAAACCAGCTGCTCCAGCGATACCGTGGGCGCCATTCCGCCCAGCAGACGGATGTTCTGCACGGACTCGTTGCTCCAGAGGTCGGCCAGCGCCTGCGAGATGTTGCCCACCGGCGACAGATGCGCGCATGCCGCCTGGCTTCCCTCCATCGAAATGGGATAGCCGGTGATGGCCTTGAGATACGGCCCTTCGTAGGCGCAGTCCTTGCTGGGCCCAACGGCTCCCCTTTCGAAGGCTGCCAGGGAGCGCGCGACGGTCATCACGCGGATTATGGCCGCCCACACACGGGGGATGTAGCGCTTCTCGGCAAGCACCATCGCCGTGTTGCCAAAGCCGCACGCGCTGTCTCCCGCGGCGAAGGCTCCGTGGCGCTTCGCAGTCTCCACGATCATGTCCCACAGGAACGCCATGTCCCGGGCGCCGAGCACTCCCAGGGAGTAAGCCGCCGCCGCGACGTCGGCGTTCAGCACGGCGTCGTCGTGCACCTCCTTGCCGCCAGTGGACTCGATGGAGAGCATGTCGGCCCCCGCCGCCGCGCAGAGTTCGAAGCTGCGCGTCATGCTTTCCCAGAGATGCCCCCCGCGCATCCTGGGTGGCCTTTCGTGCTCCCGGATGTCGTTGGGAGTCACCCGCAGAGCCCCGCGCAGACCGTCACTCTCTGCAAAGCGGTCCAGCGTCTCGCGAAGAATCGCAGTGACCTCCGCGCCCCATTCGGGGTGGATGGTCATCGGGGGCAGCAGCTCGAACTCCACCACCAGGCCGGGCGCGTTCAGATCCACTGCCCGCCGGCACGCCTCCTCGATCATCCCTGCATATTGCGAGCGCACCTCGGGCATGCTGTCCGCCGTGATCTCCAGGGGAGGCAGGGTGAAGTTCAGCTCGGGATACACCTGCCCACCGCCGATGACCATACCGTTCTTCAAGCGCAGCGGCCGCGGCGCCGACCCGAAAAGAAACTCCTCCTGCGACGTCACGGCCAGTGTCGAATATGTCTCCATCGCGCTTCCTCCTGATCCGGCCGGATAGGCGCCGGCCATACCCATGGTCCCACGATGGCTTCTGGGAATCTGGTGCGGTGGTAGCAGATGTCTGGAAATCTGGTGGGCGGCGCTGGTAGAAGCGTAACCTTGGTGATTTCGTGCGCAGGAAAGGGCTAACGAAGCCCGGAGCGCTCCCTCTGCCGGTACTCTGAAGGAGTGCATCCGGCGATCCGGCGGAACACCTTGGTGAAATAACTCTGATCCGGGAAGCCACACTCCAGCGCGATCTCGGCCAGATTCATCTCCGAAGTCTTCAGCAGCTCCCGCGCCCGGTCAACGCGCATCTGAGCCACCAGGCTGGTGAAGGTCATCCCGAACCGCTCCCGCACCACCCGTGAGAAGTGGGAGGGCGACATGCAGGCCACACGCGCCGCCTGGTCGCGCGAGACTTCACCCCCGAGATTCTCGCCGATGTACGCCAGCGCGGCGTTCAACAACACTCCCTGGGGATAGCGGCGGTGCGTCCGGATGGAGTCCATGATGCGTTCCAGCATGTCCACCAGCCAGCGGGTCAGATCCTCTTCCCCTTCAATGCGCGACAGCCGTGCCAGGCTGGAGTAATTCGCTCCCAGCAGACCGGCCGGGTCGGCGCCGGCTTCAACCGCGGAGCGAGACATGCTGACCACCAGTTCCAGGATGAAGCTTTTCAGAAGATCCTGGCGGCCTCTGCCGAAGAAATAGATCCCCACAAGAATGCGGTTCAGGATGGCCCGGGCCTCGGACCGGTCACCCCGGCGGATGGCGGCCATCAACCCTGCTTCTTCACGCAGGTAGATCTCGCGGATGGAGTCGTAAGCGCGCCCTTTCAGCTCGTGGATGGCCTCCGCCCTGCGCGACTCTCTGTCTGCTTCCCGGCGGCGAAGCTCCAGGTGGGCCGCGTTGGTCAGGTTAGCATCCTCGGCCATTCTCTGGAGCAGAAAGGCCGACTGCCGGATGCGCACACTCTCCCGCTCTGCGGAGTCTTCCTCGATGCGCACACCGTCTACCACAAGTCCGCCGGTGATCTCCGCGTTGTTCATCAGCGGTATGCCCCAGAGAAGCCGCCCGCGCGGACACAGATGCAGAAACGGCTCCCCCCAGCGAGCGGTCTCGTGGAAGGCGAGCCTGCGGGCCTGGCGGCAGGCGTCATCGTCCGCGGGGCAGACACAGCGGGTGACGCCACCGGTCAGATGCCCTTCCCTATCGCAGACAGCCACGGGCAGGCCGGTGCGGAGAAGATAGTCCTGGCACAGAGTCTGGATGCGGGGATCCATCGCTTCCCGCAGGCATTATATCCGCGGGAGAACGCCGTCCGGGCGGTCCGAACTTACAACCCGTAGTGGTAAGGGCGGAAGTTGCGGGCAGCCAGATCGCCCGGCTTCACCCGCTGGACGTGCCCGTCGGCGAAGGCAGCGTTCGCGCCCTTCTGATGGACGGGGTTGTAGCCGTCCATCGGCGCACCTGCGGACAGTTCCGTGACAGGCTGGACCGGAGCGGCGTCCGGCACAGTTCCGGTCACCAGAAACCGCCCGTCCTGGGTGCGGGCGGAGGATCCACTGCCCGGGCCCGGGTCGTTGGAGTCTATCAAAAGGACCGTCTGGGACGGGAAGTCTATCTGGCCTTCCGGCATCATCGAGAGCGGGCCGCTCATCTGGTAGCTCAGTCCGAGCTGCGGCCCCCACGGGTCGGACGGGCATACGAAGACATCTGCGGTCCGCACATAGCTGAACAGCGCCCCCTGAGTCACATCGCCTCCGCCGCCAGAGCGATAACCGCTCCAGGACGGGCCGGACTGAGCGTCCTGAATGGCCAGCGGATAGCGGCCGCGATTGTCGTCGGCATACATCACCATCGCCTTCACGAGCTGGTTCAGGTTGTTCAGGCAGGCTACAGCCCGCCCCTTCTCGCGCGCCTGGGAGAAGACCGGAAACAGCATGCCGGCGAGGATGGATATGATGGCGATGACCACCAGCAGTTCGATGAGGGTGAACCCTTGCGGCGAGCGGGTTTTCATCGGAGATTCCTCCGGAGTCTAACCACCCTCTGGAGGCTCTCCCCGTGAGAGCCTCCACTTTTCTGACGATCCGGGCCGTCGTTTGGTTCACCTGCCGGAGCATCTCCCCCTCATCCCGACCTTCTCCCTCCGGGGGAGAAGGGGCCGTCTCCCGGAACCGCTTTGCGCCGATCTCCTAGCAGCCCGTTCGATCGAGTCGGACAGAGAGTGATCACATTTCTCTTCCCGCATCCCCCGAAGCATACAGCAGACACGCTTCCATGTCCCGAGATCAAGAGACGAGCAGGGTGAGGGCGAGGAAAGAGCGCGCCAAGGCCGGACAAGAGGAGCACAGAAGCAGTTCGTTCCGGACCGGGGTCCTGAGACTCAGAAGGGCGACGATGAGGATCGGCCGCTGCGCAGGGGAGCCGGTGGAAGAGCCTCAGCTCTCTGAGCGGTGCAGGAGCTGGGTGCGGAGTTCGCCGAAGCTCTCGTCACGTAGCAGTTGCTCGGCCTCGTCGTCCGACATCCCCTCCAGCATCTCGCGAAGCCGCTCCCGCTCCGCCCGTTGATGTCTGACCACCTCCCGCCTCAACCGCGCCTGTGCATAGCGCAGGCGATCCTCCGGCGTGCGGC
>CALCJH010000342.1 GCA_937967775.1 uncultured bacterium
AGCAGCTCTTCCACACGGTTCCTCCACCATAGACTTCACGGCAACCCGAAAGCACGCATCCTGGGTACAGGATATCCTGACATGCGGGAGCGCCGCCGGGCGAGCGCCCACATTCGACTGCCTCGTTTCGCTACGGCAGGGTCTTGACGGAAACGCAACACTTGAGGTAAAAATATGCGTGCCCGGCTCGACAACAGCCCCGGGCGGAACCTCGCCGAAGTGGCGGAATGGCAGACGCGCGTGGTTCAGGACCACGTGCCCGCAAGGGCGTGGAGGTTCAAATCCTCTCTTCGGCATTGTCTTCATTTTTGTGTTCATTGTCGCCGGGAGCGGCCTTCCAGGAAGGCCGCTCCTTTATTGTGTACGCCGCAAAAAAGAATGCCGGCCCGGAACGCATTCCGGGCCGGCGGACCTGAGAGGGAGAAGAGACCGCACATTGCGGCCGCCCCTCTGCTTCTGACTACGGTGCGAGCGGCGTGTAGTCCGAAGGCACCTGCTGCTCGCGTCCACGCACCACGCGAATCGTCTTGCCGTTTCGGATTTCCGACGTAATGACGCCGACGATGCTGAGATAGTCGCCAGGCATCGGATACACCTCGGAGCGGATGACCTTCACGCCGCGGGCGTCGTCCTCCGCGTCCACGCCTGAGCCGTCATCCAGGAGGAAGTAGCCCTCCAGGAAGTCCATCTTGGTGACCTTGCCGTACACACGCACCAGCAGGCCTTCGTTCTCGATTCCCACGTTGGTGGGCTGACCATCCGGGCCGACGTACCGCGGGCCGCCGACGCTTCGGCTGCCGATGTTGCGGATCTTCGTGGTGCCGGTGCCGATCTTGGTCACGGTGGTGTCGCGGAGCACCCGCTCGCCTGTCTCAAGCGTGCGCAGGATGCCCTTCACCTGCACCTTGTCGCCAATGTTGACGCTCGCGCCCGACTCCACGCGAATGCCCGCAGTGCCGTCCTCGTCCTGCACGTAGAAGAACCCGGACTCGCTCAGCGGCACCAGAGTCACGATGGCACCGTTTGTCGTCTCGACCATCGCATAGTCCGGCTGAGCCTTGGCCTGTCCGATGGAGGGTACCGGAATGGTCTCGGCCGGCGGACCGGTCACGCGGATGTTGTCCACCGCCGTAATGTTCCACTGCAGCTGCCACTTCTGCTGGAAGCGCACAAAGACGGTGATGGCATTGCTTTCTGCCACCGCCTCCACACTTACGGGCACCCATCTGATCGGGAAGGCATTGTCGCCGTGCGCGGGATCGGTGGACCACACAATCCAGGACGGCTTCGGATTCGGGTCATTCGGATCCGGAGCCGGACCGGGGTCCACTCCGCCCTTCGGGTCAATGCCAACCCATACCTGGCAGTCCCACGGCGCCCCGCCATTCGCATATGTGGCGATGTAGGCATCCACGCGGTAGGTCATTCCGGGTACCGCCTTGAACCGCTGGTAGAAGCCTCCCTGCTTGCGGTCATAGCTACCGCCTGCGCCCGCGAAGTACTGGCCGTTCTGAGTGTTCAGCACGCCGAGCCACCGCGGAACTCCGCTGGTGGGATACGGGCCGATGTAGCCGCTGGCGTCCCCACCGTCACCGCCCCCGACCACAGGGAACGACCTCCAGCCGACCGCTGTCCGGGTGGGGCCGGAGCCCTCGATCTGCTCAAAGCTGCCATTAGTGAAAACCGGCAGCGCTTCCGGAGGAGTGCGGAAGGTTTTGTCCACAGAGTAGACCGTCTTATAGCCTGTGGCCGAGCTGCGGACACGATAATGATACTCGGTATCCGGCGCCAGCCCCGTCAGCAGGACTTTGTGAAGCTGCAGGTTCCCGGGAGCTTGAGCCGTGAGCGGGTATATCGCTCCGTCGTCGCCATTCGGGGAAGCGGGGCCGTACTCGACCACCGAGCTGGACGCCACGTCGGTGGTCCACTCGATCTCGAAGGTGGTATCGGAGATCTGAGTGGCCTTCGGACCGTCCGTAATGCTGATCCGCTGCGTGCTGCCCGCTGGAACCACCGAGATGTTGTCCACATCCACATGGAGCCACGCTGTAGCCTCCGGCATTATGCCCCGCACCCAGATGCTGGTGGGGCCGTTGGCGGTGAAGCGGACGGAATAGCGGCTCCAGGCATCGCTCTCCTGGAAGTTCACCCAGTTGATGGAGGCGGCCAGCGGGTTGCTGGTCTGGCCCGTGAGGTCATACCCGACGGAGCCTGTCGGGATGACCGCCTGATTGGTGCTGTTCGTGCGGAACATCCGCGCGTCAATGTCCAGGTCGTATGCCTGGCCCGCCACAGTATTCACCAGCTGGTATATTCCACCGCGGAAGTTGCTGGTGCGGATGGACCCGCCGATGATGCGCTGGTAGTTGTTAACATTCGGATCCGGAACTCCGGTGTTACCCGGCATGCTCCACAGAGCCGGATCGCCGGCGGGCCAGTTAGGAGAAGCAGGCAGCCTTTCACTCCAGGCTGTCCAGCTGTTTCCAACCCACTCTCCGAGTCCCGGAGGGGCCGGATTCCACGTCCCTTCGAAGTCGCCGTTGGTGACCAGATTCTGCGCAGAACCCCCCGCCGCCAGACTCAAAAGGAACGCAAGCACGATCAAGCCGCTACGCCACAATCGCATAATGACTCAGTCCTTTCGCTCGAGACCGTCAGCATTCTCGTTCCGCGGCGCCACGCACCCTCGCATCCGCAGTCATCCGCCACGAGAACCCTAACTCAAAACGCTCACTCAGATGGTATTATGCCCTAACGAAGGGCAGAAGTCAGGCTGATACGGGACCGCTTCCCGATCCTACACGCGCCGGCAGCCGGGCTGGCCTCCCATTCAGGCGGCGGCCCGGCTGCCGGCCTCATTCACCGGCGAGGCAGGCCTTCGCAGGGCCCGCCCGCCAGACAACTCAGCGCCTGCGAAGGACCATGCCGGCCATTCCGGCCAGTCCGGCGGCCATCGCCATCAGGCTGCCCGGCTCCGGGACCACCTGGACGTCATCCGCCACGCTCACGTTCCACTCGATTCCCCACTTGTGGATGCTCTTGATGAACACGGTGGCCGTGCCGGCAGGAGCGTTCGGAACCACGATGGTGCGCTGCTCCCACTGCTGGGTGGCCCAGACCGCATCGGCCCAAATGACGCTGGCAGCCAGGCTGTCATTGCCGCCGAGCGGGTCGAAGCCCAGCTGGACCCCCACGTCATAGATGCTGGTGGGGTTGTCGAAGAACTTGGCCCTTGCCCAGCCCCAGAAGCTCACCTCAGTGTATCCGCCGGGGTTGTTGAACTGCTGGTAAATGTAAGCCTCGTTGCGGCTGGTGTCCCAGCTGCTGATACCGCCAGCCATACCCGACCCCTCGACCGGGCTCACCGGATGACCGTAGGGAAACGCCCCGAACGGTTGCCAGTTCCCACCGAAGAAAGTAACCGGGGTCCAGTTGTTCAGACCATCCTCGAACCCGCCATTCACCAGCAAGTTGGCGTGCGCGCCGGTCGCGATGGCCAGCAGAGCCGCCAGAAGCATCAACCTCTTCATTGCTTTTCTCCTTACCTTTTTTCGCTGTCCCAGCCCTGCAGAGGAGCGCGGGCTGCAACCTGTAATCTCCCCGTTACGCGGCAGCAAAACCGCCTTAACACGGGTCAGGCGCGTGACCGCTTCGGCGTTCGTCAAGAGTTACCGGAGGAGCATCTCACGCAGACCTGTTCTAAGAATAGCACGCCCCCGGTTGCTGGTCAATCGGTTAGTTGAATTCCATCCCGGATACCCGCGAAAACCGGTAATTATACTGGCTTTACACCCCGCCAGGCCGATGCCTCAACACGGGAAGCAGCGGTACATCTGGATGCCCAGAATGGATCCCGCAAGCGCCCAGCAGCCGGACGCCATATAATCCCCCAGGACCAGTCCCAGAAAGAACGGCAACGCTGCCCTGTATCCTTTGATGCCCGCATAGCGGGTGATCAGCACCTTGCACGCCCAGGCTACAAGGAACGGACACCAGAGCCACTGGAGCGTCTCCGTATGCGCCAGAACGTAGCCCACCGGGTGGAACGGGAACGAGACGAAATTGGTCCGCAGCCAGCCGAGTGTCATTGTCACCACTGCGCCAAAGACCATCGCGATGACGCCCGCCACATCGGGTCCCTTCGGATCCGCCACATAGTTGCTGACCCGGTCGAAAGGCAGACGCCCCATCCAGGTGCGCCAGGGCTCCACCTTGGCAGTCGCCGCGCCGAACTGATACCAGACCGCCAGACACGCCCAGAACCCCACGGCTATTCCCGCGACGATGGCAGTCAGCATGGCCACCGTCAAAGACCTCTGGCGGATGCGCGCAACCTGAGCGATCTTCATCCCTTCGATGTGCGTTGGCATCGGGTTGCAGCGCATTTCGATAGAGAACCAGTTGAAATAGGCCAGCGCAACCAGGTTTCCTTTACTGAACAAGGAGCTCCCGATGGGCTGGATGACAGTATCCATGGCGTTGACATACGGCCCGAAGGTCCACGGGGGACCAGCGACGGCTCTCAGGCGGGTGATGGTTGTGGAGAAAAGGAAATAGATTGCCAGATATGCCGCCGCCACCACCGGCGAAACTCCGGCAACCACGCAGAAGATCACAAGAAGAGCGAAGCCGCCAGCCAGCCCGAACACGGCCGTGCGGTAACTGAGCGATTCATTGGAGTCGTCCACCGCCGGGGCGCGTCCGATGGCGTGCAGAAAGACCTCCTTCAGATGCCTGCGCGCCAGCCAGAACACCGAAATCCCGATCCCGATGAATGCGCCGGTCCCCTGCTGGGCCACATAGGGAGGCGCGCTGACTGCCCCGCCGGGTGCCTCCCATCCCACCCAGGCCACAAAGACGTGCTCCAGCTTCATGAAGAGATAGAAGAACCAGCACGAGAAGCTCACATCCGCGGCCACAATGAACGCCAGCCCGATTGCCAGCGGATAGAACGTCGTTGGGAAGTAGCCGATAGCGTTCCATGGCGGGACCACGAAGCTCGGGCCAAGGTCGTTAGCCCGGATCTGGATGTAGGGCATCGTGGGATAGAGATGGTTCAGGCTGTTGATCGTCTCCACTCCGGCTGCCACCAGGAATCCCAGCCACATCGCCTTATTCCGGAAAAACGACCCCTTCGGATCCGTCATCTCCAGCGGCAGCATCACGATCGGGAAGGTAAGGCGCTCCCGGTCCATCCACTGCCTGCGCACCAGCGTGTTGATGCACAGCTTGCAGAAGAGCATCACGAAGAGGAAACCGCTCCAAAGGAGCACGGGTCGCAGCCATGCCTCCCACGGGACTGGCTGACCTCCCTGATAGAACCCCTGGATGGCCGAAAGCTTCGGCATCAGGTGGCGCGGAGCGAACTCCAGATACTCTCCCCAGTTGTTCTCCGGGGTCTTGTAATAGGGCACCGCCCCCAGCGTGGTGCACAGGAACTGGATCATGCCCATCCCGGAGAGGATGACCGCCACGGTCAGCATGACGTAGATGGTCATCAGCTCGCTCTG
>CALCJH010000343.1 GCA_937967775.1 uncultured bacterium
CCGGGCCCTCAACACGAAGACGCAGTCCGTCTCCACCGCTTCACCGCGCACAATGTCTTCGGCAAGAGCCTGACACGTCGGAGCCCCGCAGGATCCGCAATCCAGACCGGGCAGCTCCGCCAGGATCGCCTCCAGGCGCTCCATCCGGCGGATGGCCTCCCGCATATCTCCCGCCAGCGCGAAGGACGCCGACGGCTCGATCGGCACTTCGTGGCGGAAGATCGCATCCTCCATAAGCCGGGTGGCCTCCTCAGCGGTCGGGATGCCCTCTTCAGGCCGCACCTTCTCTGTCAGGATGCGGATACGGCGTCTGGCGATGAAAGAGTTCTCCACCGTCAGCACTCCGCCCACGCACCCGCCGGTGCAGGCCAGCGCCTCCACGTAATCCAGGCCGGACAACCGCCCGCGCTCGATATCCTCGAAAATGTCAATCACGTTGTGGACGCCGTCCACGCTGATCTGACGTCCCAGGGCCACGGCCTGGTTCTCGCCGCCCGCCCGGGCCCAGCCCACGCCCAGCCCGGTGGCGGTCATCTTCACCACACCGCCTTCTTGATCCCGGCGCGCCCGGACCGCCTTCGCCAGCGGCCCGAAGATATCGGCGATCGGGATCGCCCCGTCCAGCGCAGGACCCAGATATCCTACCGGCTCCCGGATGGCAGTCACCTTGGCCGGGCACGGACTCAGGAAGAAGATCCCGACCTCATCCGGCCGCACGCCGTACTTATCGGCTGCCTCCTTGCGGGCGATCCTGGCCGCCACCCGCACCGGCGCCGAAACCGGCACGATGTGGTCTATCAGGTTCGGAAACCGCACCTGAATCAGACGGACCACGGCCGGGCACGATGACGAGATCAGCGGGCGGATGATACCCCCTTTCTCGATCTCCTGGCGGATCTTGACGGTCACCAGATCCGCCGCTCGCGCCACCTCGAAAACGTCATCGAAACCCAGGTCCAGCAGGCCGTCCAGCACCTGCTGCGGGTGCACGCTGTCGTCGAACTGCCCGTAAAGCGCCGGAGCGGGCAGGGCCACCTTCACCCGGAAGCTGCCGATCGCATCCAGCGCATCCGCCACCGCCGTCTTGGCGTGGTTGGGACACACGCGGATGCACTCGCCGCAGTCAATGCAACGGACATCCAGGATCTCCGCCTTGCCCGCGCGCACGCGAATGGCTTCCGTAGGGCAGTGCTTGATGCAGTTCACGCATCCTTTGCACTTGTCCTGGATCAGCCGGACAGCATGGAATTGGCTGGGTCGCTCCATCGCGAACAGCGTCCCGTTCCAGCCGGCCTCTTTCACCGGAGGCTCTGCCCTGCAGGCACGCCTTCTCCGGGGAATCTGCCGGCACGCTTCGCGCCGCCGCCGGGCCGCTAGTCGCAGCCGCCCTCAGGCTCCGGCGGACGGTCGCCCCTCCATTGTCAACTTCAGGTGGTGTTGTTGAACACCATCCTCACCGTCGTGCCCTGACCGACCACACTTTCGATCTCCAGCCTGTCCGCGCACCGGTCCATGTTCGCCAGCCCCATCCCCGCGCCGAAGCCCATCTCGCGGATCTCCTCCGGGGCCGTCGAGAAGCCGGGCTGCATGGCCTGTTCGATATCCGGGATGCCCGGCCCCTCGTCCTTGACCGTGATCGTGATCGTCCTGTCGTCCGTCTCCAGCGTCACGTCTGCGCGGTAGGCATGGATGACAACATTCATCTCCGCCTCGTAGGCCGCCACGCTGGTCCTCCGGATGGTATCCGGATGCACCCCCAGCTGCTGGAGGATGCGCCTGATCTTGCTGCTGACCTCTCCGGCCGTCGCAAAGTCCTGCCCCTCCACGTGGAACGTGTAAGTCAGTCTGGGAGGGGCATCCTCCAGCATGGTCCTACTCCAGCGCACCTTCCGCGGTCTTGACCGCCCTGTTCTTCATCAAATCGTCCCAGCCGTGCGCCTCCGCTGTGCCCAGAGATCCCGGTAGCCCGGCCTGATACAGGATGCCGCACGCCTCATAAAGCGGATAGCTCGACACGAAGAGCGGCAGGCCCATCTCTTCCGCCAGCGCGATGGTGTTGGCGTCGGGCCGCTTCCCCCGGACAAAGACGATGGCCTTCAGGTCCAGCATCTCCGCCGTACGCACCACCTGAATGGATTGCAGGCCGGTGAGCAGCACGCTGCCCGGACGTGTGAACGCCAGCACGTCGCTCATCAGATCGCTGGCCCCCGCATACTCCACCTCCCGGTCCAGGTCGGCGTTACGGGTCAGCAGCTCGGCGTCAAGAAGCTCGATTATCTCACGGAGTTTCATTCGACGGTTGGACGAAAGCCTTTCATCCGGGGCGCGCGCCTGCCCCCTCCGGCCGCGTGGACCGGCCATCCTCTCCCATTCTACAGTCCGTCCGCCCCAGTGTAAACCATTCTAACGCATATCTCGTGACTTTTTTCACATTGAATCGCGTCAGCAGACGCTCGCCCGGCCCTTTCCGCCTTTCATACTCAATAGTGCCACACGCGGCCCGGCTTTGCAGTAGGCCATTGGTCCTACTTGCGGATCCGGAAGAGCCGTCGGCGGGCCCAGCCGGAACCCTCTTCCTTCTGTCAGCGGTAGCCGATTCTGGAGAAACAGCCATGAGAGCTTTGCCGACAGTCTGCCTCGCGCTGCTGGCCGCCGCGGCGTCAACCGCCGGACCGTCCCGCGTACTCTTGGTCATCAATGAGAACAGTCCGGATTCGCGCTCCATCGGGGCACACTACGCCGCGAAACGCGCCCTGCCCGCGGCGAACATCCTGCGCATTCGCGTGCCGGACAGCGAGAGGATCTCCCGCGCCGGCTACCACGAGAAGATACGCAAGCCCCTGGCGGAGCACATCCGCAGGCACGGTCTGGACGGGGTGGACTTCATCGTCACCACGAAGGGCGTGCCGCTGGTGGACGACCGCGGCTTCTCCGTGGACAGCATGCTGACCCGCGCCCTGACCGGCGAGGACACGCAGATGATGAACCCCTATTTCGGGCAGGCCGTGCCCTTCAGCCGCAGGCGGTTCGGGATCTTTCTGGTGACCCGTCTGGACGGATACACGGCTGCGGAGGCAAAGGCTCTGGTGGACCGCGCCCTCAAGGCCCCTGGAAAGCGGGGCACCATCCTGCTGGATATAGACCCGTTCCAGGACACGCGAGAGGGATATCGCGACGTCAACCGCGACATCCGCGACGCCGCGCTTCGCCTGTTCGAGCGGCGCGCAGACTACCGCCTGGACTCGACGGAAACGTTCGTCGGGGGTATGAAGGGCCTCGGCGGCTACTACTCATGGGGCTCCAACGACTCGCACTTCAGCAGGGATGCCTACCTTTCAAACCGATTCGTTTACGGGGCCATCGGGGAAACGGTGGTTTCCACCAGCGCCCGGACATTCCGGCCTGAGAAAGGCGGACAGTCTCTGGTCGCCGATCTTATCCGCAACGGCATCACCGGGGTCAAGGGATACGTCAGCGAGCCATATGCGGTGGCTATGGCGCGGGCGGCCATCCTTTTCCCTCGCTACGTGGACGGCTTCACGCTCGCGGAAAGCTTTTACGCAGCCAGCCCGTTCATCTGCTGGAAGGACGTGGTGATCGGCGATCCGCTCTGCGCTCCCTACCGGA
>CALCJH010000344.1 GCA_937967775.1 uncultured bacterium
CTTGCCACCTACGTGGACAGCGAATATGGAGTGGACGATACCGGTTTCCTGAAGGTGGGCGGACCCTATTATGCTCCGATGCTCGGGCGGATCACGCGCGAGACGGTGGCGGAGAACCGGCAGGTTCCGGAGGTCATTTACGGATTCGATCGCCTTCCCAACTACGGTTATGTGACACAGTTCATCCTTGACGGTCAAGGCGCCACAAAGCCAGACCGGGTGGTCTTCGGGCATTCACCATCGGCGTGGGGCGATTTCTGGACGTATAACCCTACGACGCAGAACGACATCCGTGACGCCTGTCTGATGATGTTCTGGAATCAGAGGCTGATCCCGGCGGCGCGCCAGCGGGATCCCATCACGTTCTACTTCGGGCTGGGGCAGGCTTCGCACAATCTGAGTCTGCCCGCAGTGGTCGCGCTCCACGGTCCGTTCGCGCTGGAGTACAACCGGCCTTCAGGAGAGGATACCGGGCGGATCACACCTGACCCGTTCACGCTTTACGCGTTTGTGTACAACCAGAGCACGGACGTACCGCTTCGCGATGTGCAGGTGCAATTGGAGCTTCCGTTCGGTATCGGCTTCGATGATGGAGAAGCACAGTTCAAGACCATCGGGGAGATAGCTCCCGGCTCCGAGGGATGGGTCAGCTGGAATCTTTATGCCGAAGGTACGGAGTTCGGAGAGCTGCCCGTAACGCTGACGGTGGCTGGGTTCCCGATGGGAACCCGGTCGGTGACTCGTTTCATTAACGTGCCGGCGACAGAGAGCATCTATCTCTACGCGAACGAGAAACGCATGCTCAGCGCGCCGTTCACGGATGGCGGGAGCGGGGCACTTGGAAACCTCTTCGCCGGAGCCTACCGCTGGTCGCCGCTGGACAATGTTTACCGCCTCGTTCCGGACGCCAGTCCGCTGGTGCCGGGCAACGGGTTCTGGTACAGGGTGTTCGCGGATCAGGAGTTCACTCTGTCCGGTGTGACGCCGGTGCCGGGTTCCAGCACGGAGCCGTTCCTGATCTCGCTGCAGAGGGGATGGAACCAGTTCGGCAATCCATTCCTGTATGGCATTCCCCTGGCGCGCTGCCGGGTTGTGAAGGATCCCGCCGAAGGAAGCATCTCATTAGATGAGGCCATCAACAGAAACCTGATCCGTGGCGTGGTTTACCGCTGGGATCCTACGCTGGGGACAGCAGGTGAGTACGATTATGAATCCGCGTCCACGGCTGTCCTTCGTCCCTGGGAAGGTTACTGGATTCGTGCGCTGCAGCCGGTTACCCTGCTCATCCCGCCGGTCGAGGCGATCGGTGCGCGGGTCACATACACTGCATCCTCCGGCGGAGGCAGTGGGGGAGGTGGTGGCATAGGTCCGCCTACGCCTGGCTCGGTGCAGACGACAAGGGCGAGGTTGCGCCGGCCGGTGGTCGGGTTGTCGCCCGAATGGACCGTGCGGGTTTCCGCTGTCGGGCGCTATGACAGCGACACCCGGAACATTTTTGGCCAATCCTCTGCCGCCTCGGACGGCTACGACCGCCAGGATGTGGACAAGGCTCCTCCCGGTGGAACAGTCTTCTGCGCGTTTGTCGAGACAGGGCTGGGTGAAAACAGCGGATACTATGCTGCGAGCCTCCGCAGCCTGCGCGCAGGTCAGGAGTGGAAGCTGCGGGTTGCCTCTTATCAGGTGGACCAGCCGGTTACCTTGAAGTGGAGTGGTTTGGAAGCATTGCCATCAGGAGTGCGGTTGAGACTGGTGGACACGGCGACAGGAAGATCAATGGTTTTGAGACCTGGAAGCACGTATCGCTTCGATGCGAAGGCCGGTCAGCCCAGGCTGTTCCGGATCGTTTCTGAGGGTGCGCGCGGGGGGAGGATCCGATGAAGAAACTTCTCCTGTCCGTGCTCGCTATCTCCCTTGTCCTTTGCGCTGCCGTTGCTGGCGCTCAGACGCTCTTCGATGGCAGGGTCACCCCGCTGGTGGGCCTGTCGCAGACCAACTATACTTTCTCGGTCAAGTGGCAAGGGGCCAACGCCACCGACGGCCCGTCGTCCGTCTGGGTGGAGCTCTCGGACGGGCAAAATACGGAACAGTTCACTATGACACGCGTGACTCCCGGGACGCCGGACTACCGAATCCCGCAGGAGTACCGTGTCATTACCCGCCTGGACACCTACTTCGACCAGTCCCTGGCGAAGAACGGCCTGCAGATCAAGTTCTATGCGCGCCGCGGTATGATGGTTCTGGAACACATCCCGGATCCGCCAGTCGGTCCGTTCCAGAACGACCCTCCCATCTTGCTGAATGGCGGGTTCTCACCGAACGATACCATCCCGACTACGCCGGAGAACGACATTCGACTGGGCGACCCGGTCACTTACCGGGTTACCTATCGTGACATCAACAACGAGGCGCCCGCGGACGATTATCCGATCGTCTGGGTGGGGAATGTCGGAGGGTGGCAGTTCAATGGCGGGGTCATCTCCGCCATCGAGAGCCCGGTCACTCTCATTACGGCAACCCCTCCGCCGGGGGAGGCCTGGCAGCCGTCGCAGTTTCGCGGGCAGCCTCTGACCTGGGCTTCCGGGCTGCGCAACAGCATCACTGACACCATTCTGGACAACACGTCCACAATGCTGATCGTGCGGGGGAAGCTCAATGAAGATCCGGGAACTGCTCCTGTGGTCGGAGATCGGTTTGCCATCGGCAACTCTGCCGGCCAGGTGACGGCCATTGACTTTTCCGCGGCGGCGTTCATTGACACGACAAAGAACTTTCCCGTCAACTCCCTCCTGAGCGGCAGAGCCAGGCTGCAGATCGTTGCGGGCAGCGGCGTTGGCCGGGCATTCTCCATTGCGGCCAATACGGCGCAAACCATCGCGATTTCCGGGAGTCTGTTGCCGGACGTGTCGCCTGATCCTGAGTTGACCGGCAAAGCCTCTTTCGGTGATGTGCTGAGCGGGGATTCTTACAGTATTGATGATTACCTGGTGGGCCAGGTAACGGTCATTCCGGAAACCTCCACCCAATCCTACGGTCTGAGGTTCAATAATAGCCCGGGATGGACGCCCGATCAGTTCGCCGGCCTGGTGGTGCAGGCTCAGACGGGAACCGCCTCTGAACCCCGCAAGACGTCGTTCACCATTCTCCGCAATACCGAAGACACGCTGTATTTCGCGCAGGCCGCGCCGGTGTTTGATGTCAGTGGCGTGGCGACGGGGGATCTTTTCCGCATTGCGGGCTTGCACCTTCAGGCGAACACCAGTCCCACAACCGACTACGCGCAGTTTTCGGGAGTCACGTACAGCAACACCGTGCCGGGACTTGGCGCCGGCCGGCATACGCTGGCATTCGTGGCGGCAAACAGCCCGGACGTCAACTCGGTGCGGACCACCTTCCAGACCTGGCTGACTTTTCCACCAGAGTCTCAGGGGCCGCTTGTGGTGCCCGGGCCCGCAGGCGGGGGAATCCCAGCGGCAATACCAGCAGGCAACTCGGCTCCGCTTTTGCGGAACTACTTCGTGACGCCTGCCATCGGGACAACCGCCAGCACGTATACGTTCTCGGTGGACTACCTGGACCCGGATGGCGATCCCCCCGGTCCGCATAATGGGGTGGAGGGTTACCTCAAGCTTTTCGTGGAGGGGCCTAACGGAACGCGTACGTTCCAGATGTCCACAGATCCCCTGAGTCCAGGCGCGTTCTGGCCGAGGCCGATAAACGTCAACAATCCGGCAGACCCGGCCTGGCGGACCATCAACGCGTCGGTCTTTCCCGGATTTAGCTTCGCGCCGGGAACGCTGGCTCCGGGATCTTACCGGTTCCATTTCGAAGCGTCTGACGGCTGGCGCGTGGTGCGCGTGCCTGCCAACCCTGAGAATGACCCGGTGCTGGTGGTCAACAGCCGCCCGGTCCTGACCATCCCGGCCGCGGGGGGTGTGGTTCCCGCTCAGGGCAACACAGGGACCAGCTTCCGCTTCCAGGTGATCTATTCAGATCTGGACAACCAGGCGCCGGCGAGCATCAACCTGCGCCTCACGAAGGATGGTGTTCCTCAGCTGTTGCCCATGACTCAGGCGGACCCGTCGGACACGAACTACGCGGACGGGGCCCTGTTTGAATATGTCACGGACACTCCAACGAAGAAGCTCACGGCGGGAACATACTCGTTCCGGTTCGAGGCGAGCGACGGAATTCAGAGTGCCGCTCCCACCTTCGAGCAGCCCGGGCCGACGGTGCGGTCCACCAACACGCCTCCTGTGTTACTGAACGGCTCGGTCTCGCCGGAGTCCTCGGCGCTTCAGGGAAATTCCTTCACTTTCAGTGTGCGTTACCGCGATCCGGACGGTGATGTGCCGGAGTTCGTGCGCGTGACCATCTTTGAGCCGAACAGCACGTCCATCCGCGACACCCTGACGCTCAGACAGGCTGAGCCTGGTGACTCGAACTTTTCCGACAGCGACGGCGTCTTATTCATCTCCGACCCTTACTCGTTCGACACCAGTGGAGAATATTTCTACCAGTTCTCAGCATCGGACGGCTTGGCGGAAGCAACCGGTGATAACCAGAAAAAAATGGGCCCGTGGGTGAACACTCCGCCGCAGCTTTCCGGAGGGGTGGTGACACCCGCGGAGGGTCTCTCCTCGGA
>CALCJH010000345.1 GCA_937967775.1 uncultured bacterium
GTGTTGGCGCCTGTGGATGGGGGCGTTTCGCTGATCTCTTTCAGCAGCTCCTGCGCGCGCCTGTTGCCGGGATGCCGCTCCAGCGCCTTGCGGGCGTGCAGAGCTGCCTGCTCGCGGTCGCCTTTGGCCAGGAGGGCTTCGGCCAAGCGCTGGTGTCCCACGGTGGAATTAACGGCGCGGTTGTAGCGCACTGAATCCCGCCAGAGGGTGACTGAGTCGCGCCAGACGTTGCAGCGAAGTGTCGTCTTCAGGCTGAACAGAAGGAGCGTGATGGTGACGATGGCGTAGAACGTCGCCCGGTCGGCAGGGATGTGCAGGCGCTTCAGGATGTCGTGGCAGATCAGCCCCGCCACGACGAACAGCCCGAAGTCCGCCAGGTACATGAAGTGATTGGCGTACGGGGCGAATTTCACCACGTAGCCGAACGGGATGAACCCCAGGATGGGTGTGGCCAGCAGCACGAACCAGGCCAGCCCGAACCCGTAGTCGCGGGAGAGCATCAGCATCCAGACGGTGGCGGTGATGAAGGCGATGGAAAGCGAGGTGGCCACCACCATCCACCATCCGGGATGGCTGGATGCATAGAGCACGGAGAGATTGATCGGGACAGTCAGCTTCAGCAGGTAGAAGCCGATGGCGGTCCAAGCGTTAGCGCGGGAGTAGAACGACATTACGTCCGCGGCCGGCTCCGGAGCCACCCCGGCCTGCGCGCGAAGCGCAAGATACCCGAACGCTGCGGCTATCGTGAAGAACGGAACCTTCTCCAGAAGCTCCAGCCTGCGGTCGTGTCTGCGCTGCTGGTAGTCCACAATGAGCAGCATGAATGGCAGCAGCGCGGCCATTGGCTTGGAGAAGAGCGCCATCGCGTAGAGCACAATCGCCCCGAGATAGCACGCCCGGCAGTCCTTCTGGATGTAATGGATATAGGCGTGGAGGCACAGGAAGACGAATGTGCCGCTCAAGACATCCTTGAGGTCCGATGCCCAGGCCACCGCGTCCACGTGAAGCGGATGTGTTCCCATCAGCAGTCCGCTGATGAGCGCCGCCGTACGGTTCCGGAACAGTCTCCAGACCAGCAGATAGGCCAGCACAGCATTCAGGGCGTGCAGCGCCAGGCTGAAGGCGTGAAACCCCGCCGGATTCTCGTCCCACAGAGCGTACTGCACCATATAGGCGGTGAAGACCATCGGGTAGTACGGGCGGCTCTGCAGATCTCCCCAGATGGCCTTCAGATTCGCCCAGCTGAACTGCTGGATGCGCGGGTTCTCGGTGATGTAGGCCGGGTCATCGAAGTCCACAAACCCGTTGTTCAGGGCGGGCAGGTAGATCAGGATCGTGACGGCCAGCACCAGCAGCGCATCCAACACCCGCTGCCGCTGGGTGGAAGGGTAGGCGTCGGGCGTGTCTGAAGTGTTTCTGTGGTCTGGCTGGTCGGTCACTCGGGCAATCTATGCCCGGCGCGAGTTGGGCGCCAGGCGTTCCATCCGTAGTCTTGGGCCGCCTTCAGAGCAGCCCTCCAGCGACCGTTTCGCCGGACGAGCTCCTGCATCCTTCCTGGGCACGCGAACCGGCGATTCCTGCCCGGCCTTATCTTTTGCGGGGTTGACCATCGGCTGGCAATCGGCCAAAATGGGTTTCCGGCGGGAGGGCGCGCTGCGGCGCGGTTTGCCGTCCTCCCGTAACCCTCTTCGCTTTTTGGAAGGATGCCTCCCTATGCGTGAGCCGCCATCGAAACAGGAACTGGAAGAACGCATCGAAAAGCTCTTGAGCCATGGGCCTGTGGATTTTATCCGCGAGGCCATCATCCAGGACCTGAAGGAAGGGCGCTTCGACCGGGTCGCCACCCGGTTTCCTCCGGAGCCCAACGCCTATCTCCACATCGGTCACGCAAAAGCTCTCTGGATAGACTACGGCATCGCTCAGGACTTCGGCGGAACGTTCAACCTGCGGTTCGATGACACGAACCCGCTCAAGGAGGAGCAGGAGTTCGTGGAGGCGATCATCGAGGACGTCCGCTGGCTGGGAGTGGACTGGGAGGACCGGCTCTACTTCGCTTCGGACTATTTCGAGCAGATGTATGAGTGGGCGCTGGACCTCATCCGCAAGGGTGACGCGTATGTCTGTGACCTGAGCCCGGAAGAGGTGGCAGCCACACGCGGGACTCCCACCGAGCCGGGCATCCCCAGCCCATACCGCAACCGCAGCGTGGAGGAGAACCTGGATCTGTTCCAGCGGATGCGCGCCGGAGAGTTCCCCGACGGCTCTCGCACCCTGCGCGCCAAGATAGATATGGCCTCGCCCAACATGAATATGCGGGACCCGGTGATGTACCGCATCCGCCACGCCGAGCACCACAGGCAGGGCAACAAGTGGTGCATCTACCCGATGTACGACTGGGCGCACGGGCTGGAGGACTCTATCGAGGGGATCACGCACTCTCTGTGCTCGCTGGAATACGAGAACCATCGCCCCCTGTACGACTGGTTCCTGGACCGGCTGGGCATCTACCATCCGCGGCAGATCGAGTTCGCCCGCCTGAATATGACCTACACGGTCATGAGCAAGCGCCGCTTCATCGAGCTGGTGGAGGGCGGGCACGTCCGGGGCTATGACGATCCTCGCCTGCCCACTCTGGCGGGCCTGAGGCGGCGCGGCTACACGCCGGAAGCCATCCGCGAGTTCTGCCGGCGCATCGGGATCGCCAAGACGGACAGCGTTGTGGACGTGGCCGTGCTGGAGGACTGCATCCGCGAGGATCTGAACCGCCGCGCTAACCGGGTGATGGCGGTCCTGGACCCTCTGAAGGTTGTTCTGGTGAACTATCCGGAGGACAAGGTGGAGGCGCTGGATGTCATCAACAACCCGGAAGATCCCTCCGCCGGGACCCGGAAGGTACCTTTCTGCCGGGAACTCTACATAGAGCGCGATGACTTTCGAGAAAATCCTCCGCCGAAGTATTACCGGCTGGCGCCGGGGCGGGAAGTACGATTGCGCAACGGCTATTTCATCCGCTGTGTGGACGTCGTGAAGGATGCCGATGGCAACGCGGTCCAGCTGAACTGCACATACGATCCGGAGACACGCGGCGGCGACGCTCCAGACGGTAGAAAGGTAAAGGCTACCCTGCACTGGGTTTCGGCGCGGCACGCGCTGGAGGCCGAGGCGCGCCTATACGACCATCTCTTCCTGAAGCCCGACCCGGACGACGTTGAGGAAGGGCAGGATTTCACCGCGAATCTGAACCCACAATCGCTGGTGGTGAAGACCTGCTTCGTGGAGCCGAGCGTCGCCGGGGCCGCTCCGGGCACGAAGTATCAGTTCGAGCGGGTGGGCTACTTCTGCGTGGATCCGGATTCCACGCCGGAGCGGCTGGTCTTCAATCGCACT
>CALCJH010000346.1 GCA_937967775.1 uncultured bacterium
CATATGCCTCCGTAGACCTCGCTGCCGCCGGACCGTACGGCCCGGCGGGCGGCAACTGGCCGGTTCCTCTCCCGGCCATATTATGCGCGCAGGCCGCGCGAAGCCGCAAAACGGAGGTTCCGGAGCATCCGGGAGCTAAGAATATCGCGGAAACATCGTGTACGCGGCGAGGAAAGGGAGACAACGAAGATGAGCGAACCCAGCATGGAGCATATGCAGATGGTGGCGGCGCAGTTGACCGTAGCCTGGTCCAATGTTTCAGAAAAACAGGGCGCGTTGGCGAAGGCCGTGGTTTTCGCCACCTTCCGCGATTTCCTGGAGAGGCTGGACAGACTGGCCAAGGGGCTGGAAGACCTGGACGAGCGCGTTATCTAAGCGCGCCGGAGGCGCTTCAGTGTGTACGGCGCAGGCGGAGCAGCGTGGCCAGCGTGAGCGCGGTCGCGGCGGCTACTGCCTGCCAGAGGAATCCTCCGTTCCGGCCGTGGGGAAGCGCCCCGGAGTGGGTGGGGAACACACAGTGCTGCTCCTTCATCAGTCCGGCCACCACAAGGCCGTGCTCCACGTCCGGGAGCACGCCTCCCGCCGCGCCCCAGAACTCGGCGGATCTTGCGCCGAATCCGGCCGCAATACCTCCTAGCGCCGCTCCGGCCAGCACCAGATCCAGCGCGCGAGGCGCTTCGCTGTGGGGAATGATATCGCAGATTGCGTGGGAGACCACGCCCACGGCGAGTGCCTTGCCCGGGGAACCTGACAGAGCGCCAACAAACGCCCCGATGCAGGCGTGCCCAGAGCCCGTCATTGGGACGTGCGGCCGTCCTCTCCGCACAGCTGGCGGTAGTAGGAAGCCACCTTCGCGATGTAATTCTGCGTCTCGCGGTAGGGTGGGACCCCGCCGTACTTCTTGACAGCGCCGGACCCTGCGTTGTAGGCCGCAAGCGCCAGTCTGAGATGCTCCCAGTTCAGGTCCTTCCAGCCGGCGTTGCCGGAGTAGCGATTCAGCGCCGAGCGGATGATGCGGATGCTGGCGTCCAGGTTCTGGGTGGGTTCGTACGGATCCCGCAGGCCCATGCCGCGCGCAGTCGCCGGCATCAACTGCCCGAGCCCCATTGCGCCTTTGCGTGAGGTGGCATTCGGATTGAAACCCGATTCCGCCAGGATCACTGCCATCACCAGCCTTGGGTCCACGTCGCATTCACGGCTGGTGTTCAGTAGCACCCCGGTGATCTGCTCCACTTGCTCACGGGACAGCCTGGGATTGATGCGGGAGATGGCGTCCGCATACTGCCGGAAGTAGGCGGTATGATCCATGGTGGCTCCCCGCGCTGCCGTAGGACCTTTCCTCCGCGCGTCGAGTGCGCCAGCGGGGGGAGCGGAGCGCCGGGCAGTTCGTGCTTTTTCGACGTCCGATGCGAAGGCCCAGCCCGCAAGATCCAGCCGCATCTGTCCTGCCTCAGTCTCCCGAACACGGGCCAGAACCCGGATCTCCGCTCCTAGGGGAGGCAGGGAGATTTCCCCGCACCGGACAGCGTAAGAGGTGCCTCCCGAGAGGATCAGCAGCGCAAGTGCCTCACCGCTCCCAATCGTGCCCGAAAGCGTCCCGGCGATGTCGAGGGTAGTTCCGCCTCCTGCTGGCCGTTCGCCGGGCGCCAAAGACCACGCGCGCGACGCGGCGCTCTGCCGAAGATACTCCTCACCTCGCAACATACCCTGCGCCCGCACAGGAGCGAGGGAAACCACGGCGGCAGCCGTCAAGGCGGTCAGGAGGAGCAAGGGACGGGTGGGCGTATGGTTCACGCTCCTGCGAGGGGAGCGGACCGGGATCACGCGGGAGCGGATGCTTTCGTGGGTCGGCATCGCGAATATCCGGGGGCCAACAGAAAAACTGGCGGAGAGGCCGGGATTCGAACCCGGGGTAGGCTTTAACACCTACAACGGTTTAGCAAACCGCCGCTTTCGACCACTCAGCCACCTCTCCACGCTGCAGCCGGGCCGATCGGCCAATATGTATTACCGTATTCCGGCGGGAATTTCAAGCCCCGGCTTGCCGGAAGCTCAAGAAAGTTGACGTCTCCTGCCGATGGCAGGTTCCTGCTGCCCGGGTTACCCGCTCCACGTTTACGCCTCTTTGCCGGTGATCTGCGTGTAGACCCTCCGGGCTTCGTCCCGCTCCACGATCTCCTCGGTGGAGGTGGCTTTCATCGTGGCGAGTTTGTACACGGCATTTGCCGCCGGCGTATAACGCGCTGCGGCCACCACTCTCAGACACTCCATCCGCAATTCGTGATGGGGGAAGACGAGTGCGGCGCTGAGACCCGCCTGCGTCAGGTTGTCAGACGGTATGGCCGAAGGGTGGATGCGCCGCAGAAGGTTGGCCAGCGTCTCCGCCCCGGTGTCCTCCAACTGCCCGTTGCGCGCCATGTTCAGCAGGATCAAGATCCCGCGAGGGTCGTCCAGTGCCCGGAGGGCCAGAGCGATCCCGCGCCGGAGTCGTCGCTCATTGCCTGCAGCTTTCGCGGTCAAAACAAACACGGCAAGTGCGGCTCCCAGCGCCAGGGCCGCTGCAGGGATCCAGTATTGCGGGTTGCGCCGGACTGTCTCGAAGGCCGACGCGATGACCCCGGAGCCCACGATCGCCTTGGCTATGGAACGGACGGCATCGTCTACGCCGGTCACGGTGGTGGCAAGGATGGCCTCGATTCCGGGAAGAACATCAGGCCCGAGTGCCCGTATCTCGCTCTCAGCAGAGGCCGATGCCAGCGGGTCTGGCCCTCCCAGCGCCATGAGCAGACGCCGCAGGCGTGACCTGTCCGGCCGTTTGTTGGAATAAGCGTCCATCGCTCCTCCCGCATTATCGTATCACGGGAACGAGCGGCAGCCCAGGCTGCTGAGTGGAGGAGGGGGAGGGGGCGCTGTTGCCGTTACACGCGGGCCGCTGCGGTGATCTCCATCATCCGGTCCAGCGCGGCCTTTGCGTAGCGCACATCCCGCTCCGGGACCGTGATCTCGTTGACCACCTGGCCTTCCACAAGATTCTCCAGCGCCCAGCAGAGATACCTGGGCTCGATCCGGTACATCGTGGAGCAAGGGCAGACGATGGGGTCCAGGCAGAAGATCAGACGGTCGGGAAGCTCCTTCGCCAGGCGGCTGACCAGGTTGATCTCCGTCCCGACAGCCCACTGGCTGCCCGGTTCGGACTCCCGGATGACGCGGGAGATATACTCCGTGGAGCCGAAACCGTCCGCCGCTTCCACCACTTCTCTGCGGCACTCGGGGTGCACGATCACCCGGATCCCCGGAAAGTCCCGCCGGGCCCTCTGGATCTGCTCCACGCTGAACCG
>CALCJH010000347.1 GCA_937967775.1 uncultured bacterium
GCTCTTCGGTCTCCCGATGTCCCAGATCGTGGGCGATGTGGGTGAAATAGGTCCTGCGCGGCCGGATGACGCCGAGAAGATCCAGCGCTTCTGACACGGAAAGATGGGTGGGATGCTCCCTCCAGCGCAGCACTCCCAGGACAAGTGTGTCCAGCCCCTGCAACAAAGGCAGAGTCTCCCGCGGGATGGTCTTGACATCGGTCAGGTAGGCGAAACCTCCGGCGCGGAATCCCGTGACCGGGGTGGGTCCGTGCCAAACCGGAAGGGTGAGGAACTCCAGATCGCCCACGCGGAACCTGCCATCCACGGGAATCAGGCGGAGCACCGGCAGCCCTCCTCCGTAGTGGCGCGCGCCAAACGCGTATCGGAAGGTATTGCGGATCTCGGCGAGAGTCTCTTCCGTCCCGTAGCACTCGATGGGGCCGTCTCGCCGAGCATTGAATCGCCGGATGTCATCCAGACCGAAAATGTGGTCCGCGTGGTGATGGGTGAACAGCACGCCGTCAACGCGCTCCACGCCGAAGCGGATGCAGGCGAGGCGCAGCTCCGGTGGAGTGTCAACGAGCAGGCTCAGGTTGTCAGTCTGAAGCAGTAGCCCCGGCCGGTTGCGGTGATCGCGGGGGTCATCCGAAGTGCAGACCGGACAGCGGCATCCGATCATCGGGACGCCATGAGACGTTCCCGTCCCCAGAAACAGAGCGCGAAGCTTCACTTCTCCTTCTTCTCGGACCGTGGAGTCCTGCGGCCTCCGATTTTGGTCTTTTCAGCCTCCGCCAGGAGAGCCGCGAGCTCAGCATACGGATCCAGAGGCGGTCCTTCCTCGCGGTATTCCTCGATGCGGCGATCCAGCCTGAGCGCGCTGCGGCGCACCTGAAGGACAAGCCACCAGATGACAACACATCCCACAATGATGCCGATTGTCAAGGCCAGATCGAACACACCCTGTCTCCGCCGGGTCACCGCCGCATCCTCTTGCAAACGGTATGCAGTGCGGAAGTCTCCCGGATGGTATAATGGGATTGTAGCCGACGGCGCAACCTGCCGGCTTTTCCAGAGAGAAGAGAGAGCCGAATCCGGCCGCGTTTTTGAGATAAAGTGTCCTTCCTCCGCGCCTTCCGCAACAACTCCATATTGCGCATCCTGCTGGCCGCCGTCTTGCTGGTGGCTTCTTCTGTGTGCGCCTCCGCCCAGACGCAGGCCCAGCTTGTCGTCCAGCTCCGGCAGGGAGAACTGCATCGCGCTTCTGCGCTGGCGGGGAAAGGAAGCCCGGTTCAGGCGATCGTCCCGGCGTTTTCGCCAAAAAATCGGGAGTTGGCCCGCCAGCTGGGGTTGGACCGGATTTACGTCGCTAGGGGAAAATCCACAGCCGAGATGCGCCGACGACTGAAGTCGTCCCCTGCGGTCGAATATGCCGAGCCGCCCGCCTCGGTACTCCCGGCACTTGTGCCCGACGATCCCCTTTTCCCCCAGCAGTGGGCACTGCGCAACCTCGGCGGCCCAGGCATGGGGACTGCCGGGGCCGACATCAAGGCCGTCCAGGCCTGGGACATCACAACCGGATCCCCGACGGTGACCGTGGCCGTACTTGATACCGGAGTGGACTCCGCTCACCCGGACCTGGCAGCCAACGTGGTGCCAGGGCGGAGCTTCGTGGATGGAGAGTCCGGCACGGACGACAACAACGGCCACGGAACGAATTGCGCGGGCATCATCGGCGCAGTGGGCAACAATGCGCTGCAGATGGCGGGCATCAGCTGGAACAGTCGCATAATGCCCGTCAAGGTGGTCGGGGTAGATGCTAACGGCAACCCTTCTGGCACGGATCTCTGGCTCTCGCAGGGCATCATCTGGGCTGTGGACAATGGTGCGAGAGTGCTGAGCGTGAGCCTGGTCTCCAGCAGCGACACCCCCACTCTGCGGAGCGCGGTGCGCTACGCACGGCTGTCCGGGGCTGTCGTAGTTGCGGCGTCCGGAAACGACGGCCAGCAGAAGAGGTTGTATCCGGCGGCTTATGACGACGCCATCGCAGTGGGCGCCTCGGACCGGTCGGATAACCGCGCGTCCTTCTCCAACTGGGGAGATCATCTGGACCTCGTGGCGCCGGGGGTCATGATCACTACCACCACACGCGGCGGGGGCACCTGGCAGTTCTTTCAGGGCACATCCGCAGCCACCCCGCACGTGGCCGGGATCTGCGCACTGGTGCTCTCGGTCAGGCCCGCGACGAGCCTTGCGGAGATGAGGCAGTTTCTGAGAAGGGGAGCGGACGACATTGGCGACCCGGGCTACGACATCTTCACCGGCGCCGGACGCGCCAATGCCTATGCCACCCTTCTGGCCGCGCTGGATCCCACGCCTCCCAGCGCCCCCATCGTGTCTGATTCTGGAAGATACACGGCAAATCCCGCCCAGCTTTCGCTGCAGTGGACGCCCTCCGTAGACCCCGAGTCGGGGATCGAGGGCTATGAATACGCCATCGGGACGTCCGGGAATCCCACGTCCATCAGGGGCTGGACATGGGTGGGCAACGTGACGGCGGTGACCGCATCAGATCTGAACCTGCCTCCGGACATCCCCGTTTTCGGTTCCGTCAGGGCACGAAACGGGGCAAGGCTCTACAGCAGCACCGCCACAACGGATGGCATTATCTATGCACCGCCCGCGGCGAGCACCGGGTCGGCGATCGCCCTGTCGAACGGGAGATACGTGACGCTCAACACGCGCTCCGTCAGCGCCGTGTTTCCGGAGCGATTATGGATCACCGATTATCCGTTCGGCCCGGGACTTGCCGTCCAGCCCCCGGCGTTATGCTCCACCGGTGATCTTGTGACTGCGGCTGGGCGGCTTGAGACAATCGCGGGAATGCGAACTCTGACCGATGCCGAGATCACCATCACTGGCTCCGGGCCGGCTCCGCCCGCTCTGACGATGAAGCAGGGCGCGCTGGGCGGAGCGGCCCTGAACTCTGCCACTCCCGGCGTGACGGGCGGGACGGGGGTGAACACCGTGGGGCGACTCGCGCGCATCTCCGGCCGCGTGACGGCAACGGGTCCGGGATGGTTTACGGTGGATGATGGATGCGGGCTTTCGAACGCCGACGGATTCGCCGGGGTACGCGTACTGACGTCGGGGATGTCGCCATCTGCCGGCAGCTTCGTGCAGGCGACCGGCATCATAGAAGTGGCAATCTCCGGCGAGGTGACCCGCCCCCTGCTCAGAACCCGCGCTCCCCGGGACGTCGAGACGGTCGAGGACCTATAGCCCCGGCGCGGTCTGACGGGCGAAATCCATCATCGCCTGCACATTCTCGGCAGGAGCATCCGGGGGCACTTCGCATCCGGGTCCCACGACGAACGGCCAGCCCGCATCGCTCCAGCATTGCTCGAATGCCGCTCGCACGGCAGAGGGCGTTCCCTCCAGGAGCACGGACACCGGATCGCAGTTTCCCAGCAGAGCAACCCGCGGGCCCAGAGTTCGCCGCGCGAGGGAAAGGTCCGCAGCGGCATCCACGTCCATCATCTCGACTCCCAGCGTGGAGATGCCGGGGAAAAGCTGGTCGGTCCGTCCGCAGATGTGCAGCCGGACCGGCAGGCCGAGCGCCTGGACCCCGCCCACCAGCCGCGCCTGCCGCGGCAGGATCACTTCCTCATAGACAGCCGGCCCCAGCAACGAACAGGCGGCGTCACCGATGCCCATGATGTCCACATAAGGAGCCTGCGCCGCGGCAAAGGCCAGCTCCATCTCGCAAGTGAAATCCAGAAGCTCGCCGGCCCAGGCCGGATCGTCCACCAGATCAAGAAGGACATTGTGCAGCCCACGGAGCTGAGCCGCCGCAGCCAGGGGACCCTCAATCCAGCCCAGCACGGGCACCTCCCCGGCGGATATCTCCTTCAGCGCCTGCGCCGCCAGCACACGATCGTGCATCCTCCCTCCGCCCAGCGGGTCCGGCAGACGCAGATGCGCCAAGTCCGCGCGCTCGGCAAGAAGCACAGAATCGGGATGGTGCGACGGCGGCTGGTCTTCGAACCACACGATGGGGGCCCCGCAATCGGCGGCCTCGCGGACGGGGTCGGAGCAGAGCGAGAGCATATCAATGCCGAACCGCGCCGCCACCAGCGTCTGAGCTCGCACCAGCACGCGCCAGTCCCGGCAATACAGACCATACGGCACGCCGGCGTGCCGGGCGGCGAAGGTCATGGTGATGGGTTGGGCGCACAGGTGATCCACGGATGCCCCGTTCAGTGTGCGCGTCATCCGCTCCGCGGCGGTCATTCTGTCCGCTCCCTTCCCGCTCACACTTCAATAACCGCGCGGATGACCCCGTCGGAGCGGTCCCGGGCCAGACGAAGGGCCAGGTCGGCTTGATCGAGGGAGAAGCGATGGGTCACCAGCGACTTGAGGTCTATCCGCCCATCCTGGGCCCACTCGATGGCACGCTCCACGGCGTCCCGGCTGCGCCGCACAAATACCAGAGTCAGGTTCTTGCGCCGGGCCGTGGAGGCAGTGAAGCAGACTTCGTCAGGGTAAGGAATGCCGACGATGATGACCCGCGCGTTGAACCCGGCGATGGCCACCGCCTGCTGAACGGCCTCGTTAGTTCCCGCGCACTCGAAGACCACGTCCGGCCCGCCGCTTTCGTCCCGCACAGCCAGGGCGGCCGCTTCCGGATCTCCCTGGATGGCGTGGTCCGCTCCCAGACGCAGGGCAAACCGGCACCGCTCCGCCAGCGGGTCCGTTACCCAGATCTTCCCCGCCCCCGCCACTCGCGCGGCTTGCAGGACGGAGAGCCCGATGCCTCCCGCGCCCAGGATCGCCACTTTCTCTCCGCCCTGCATTTTGGCCAGGTCAACCGCATAGATGCCGACCGCCATCGGCTCAGTCATCGCGGCTTCGTCAAACGACATCCCAGGCGGCAACTTGATGCAAAGCCGTGCCGGCCAGGCCACGAACTCGCGCAGAGCGCCGTCCACGGGTGGAGTGCCGAAAAAGCGGACCGCCGGACAAAGATTCGGCCACCCGCGGCGGCAGGGTTCACAGTTTCCGCAACTCTGGCCGGGCTCTACCGCCACCCGGTCCCCGGGCGACAGCCCGGACACTCCGGGTCCGGTCGCCACGACCTCCGCACCGACCTCGTGGCCCAGTATCAACGGCTCGGTGACGATCTGATCGCCGATGCGGCCCTCGTTGTAGTAATGCACATCCGAGGCGCACACCCCCACCAGCCGGACCCGCAGGAGAACCTCCCCTGGACCTGGAACGGGAACCGGCTCGTCGCCTGCGCGCAGATCGCCCGGAGCGTATAGTCTGACGGCTTTCATCGGTTTGCCTCTCCCCTGAGGGTCCGCACCAGACCTTTCATCCTGCAGCGGCGCTGCCCGCCCATTTTACACCGCGCGTCAGCAACAGTCCGAAGTTGGGGTCACGGCACGCGGCAGGATCGTGACCGAGCGCCAGATAGAACACGCGTCCCTTCCCCCAGCTTTTTGTCCAGGCCACCGGCCACGCCTTTCCCTGCCAGAGCGCCGTCGCCAACACGTTCACGCGGGTGTCGTAGCTGGTGATATACTGCTCGTCCGTCACCATGAATTCATCCAGATCCCGGGTGATCTCGTGCTCGCGGTCCAGCACGCTGACCTGATAGGAGCGGTAGTGTGGATGGGTGACGAAATACCCGCCCACGACCGCCCGGTAATCGTCCGATTCGCGAAATGAATCTGCGCCGCTGTGTACCGGGACAAAACCTTTGCCGGAAGCAATAAAGTTGGACAACCCCACTAGCTGAGCGTCCGAGATCTCGCCCACCGTATAGTAGAAGACCACGCAGCCGAAATCCGCCAGCTCCGAGCGCGCGAAGACATCCAGATCATCCTCCACGCGAGTCACTTCGAAGCATCCCGCACCCTCCAGGTGGCGCAGGATCTCGTCCCCACAGCCGCGATGGTCGTGGATCTCTCCTCCGTTAAAAAGCAGGACTCTCAAAGCCGGACCTCCGCTCGCCACCGGGCCAAATCGCGCTCCGGCGCATCTGATAAGACAAGCGGGGGCAGGCTATCCGAAGCCCGCCCCCGGGGAAGATTCGACAGAACCGCGCCGGATTACTTCGCGCGCACGTAGATTTCGCCCACCTTCTTCCAGTCCACCACGTTCCACCAGGCCGAGATGTAGTCCGGCCGGCGGTTCTGGTATTTCAGATAGTAGGCGTGCTCCCACACATCCAGGCCCAGAATCGGCTTCTTGCCCTCCATCAGCGGGCTGTCCTGGTTCGCCGTGCTGTAAACGTCGAGCTTTCCATTCTCCAGCAGCACAAGCCACGCCCATCCGGAGCCGAACCGCGTCTTCCCGGCGGTCTCGAACTTCTCCTTGAAAGCCTCGAAGCTGCCGAAATCGGCTTCGATGGCCGCCCTGAGGTCGCCCGCGGGCTCGCCGCCGCCGTCCGGCCCCATGATGTTCCAGAACAGCGTGTGGTTATGATGCCCCCCGCCATTGTTGCGCACGGCCGTGGGGATGGCGTCTACCCCTTTCGCCAGGATCTCTTCAATGGAGAGCCCTTCCAGCTCCGTGCCCTTGATGGCATCGTTCAGGTTGTTGACATACGCGCCGTGATGCTTGGTATGGTGAATCTCCATCGTCCGCGCGTCAATGTGCGGCTCCAGCGCATCATACGGATAGGGAAGCTCAGGCAGAGAAAAAGCCATCTGTCTTACCGTCCTTGCAGGTTATGGATTTGCGGCCGCGTCCGTCCCTGAGGGTTACGCGACCCGGTCGCACGACATACATACATTACCCGATTTGCGACCGGTTTGCACACCCACACGAAACAGCAAGCAACACGGCCCCGGCCGCCGCACTACCCGGCTCCCAGGGCAAGCGGGAAGTAGAAAACAGGAGAGAGGCGGGATAGAAAAGTAGACCAGGAGGTCAGCCAGCCGCGGTGACCAGCGAGGGTTCCTGCAAGGACTGCGCTCTGCGCGCGACGCGCTCCAGGAGCGGCTTCAGGAAGCGGCCCGTATGGCTCTCCGGGCACTGCGCCACCACTTCCGGCGGCCCCGCGGCCACCACCCGGCCGCCGCCCTCGCCTCCCTCCGGCCCCAGGTCAATCACCCAGTCCGCTGTCTTCACCACGTCCAGATTGTGCTCGATGACGATCACGCTGTTGCCCTGCTCCGTCAGGCGGCGAAGGACCTCCAGCAGCTTGCGGATGTCGTGGAAATGCAGCCCGGTGGTGGGCTCGTCCAGAATGTAAAGCGTGCGGCCGGTGCCGCGCTTGGAAAGTTCCGTAGCCAGCTTCACCCGCTGAGCCTCCCCGCCGGAGAGGGTGGTGGCTGGCTGGCCCAAGCGGATATAGTCTAGCCCCACGTCGTGGATGGTCCCCAGCTTGCGCGCAATGGGGGGAATGTTGCGGAAGAACTCCAGCGCCTGCGAGACCGTCATATCCAGGACATCCGCGATGTTCTTGCCCTTGTAGCGGACCTCCAGCGTCTCCCGGTTGTAGCGCTTCCCCTTGCACACCTCGCAAGGGATGTAGACATCGGGCAGGAAGTGCATCTCGATCTTGATGATGCCGTCGCCGCGGCACGCCTCGCAGCGTCCACCCTTCACATTGAAGCTGAACCGTCCAGGCTGATATCCTCGCATCCGCGCGTCGGGCGTCTGTGCGAAGAGTGCCCGGATCAGGTCGAACACGCCGGTATAGGTGGCCGGGTTGGAGCGCGGCGTCCGGCCGATGGGCGACTGGTCTATATCTATGACGCGGTCTATATGGGACGCTCCCAGAAGTTCGTCGTGTTCCCCCCACCCCCGGTATGCGCCGTAAACCTCTCGCATCAGACGCGGGTAGAGGGTCTCTTGAACGAGAGTACTCTTGCCGGAGCCGGACACGCCCGTGACGCACACCAGCATCCCAAGAGGGATCTCAACATCAATGTTCTTGAGGTTGTGTTGCCGGGCGCCGATGATGCGCAGGGACCGCCCGTCGGGCTGACGCCTCTTCTCCGGGACCGGGATACACTCCTTGCCGGATAGATACTGCCCCGTGATGGACTGCGGGTTGCGTTCGATGTCCTCCACCGTTCCGGCCGCCACCACCTGTCCTCCGTGCTCACCCGCCCCGGGCCCGATGTCCACCACGTAATCCGCGGCGCGGATGGTATCCTCGTCGTGCTCGACAACGATGATGGTGTTTCCCAAATCCCGCAGGCGCTGAAGGGTCTCGATCAGGCGGTGGTTATCGCGCTGGTGCAGACCGATGCTCGGCTCATCCAGAATGTAGAGCACGCCCATCAGGCCTGAGCCGATCTGCGTGGCCAGCCGGATGCGCTGCGC
>CALCJH010000348.1 GCA_937967775.1 uncultured bacterium
CTCGGAAGCGCAACTGGTTCCGACGCGTGTCCGCGGAGTTCGACCCCTGCGCCCTGGCCGCCGTGGAGAATGGCTCTGTGGTGGGCTATGCCCAGTTCGCTCTGCCGAAGCACTTTCCCGGTCTGGAGGAAGCCGAGGTGCGGCCCGAGCCGGACATCCCGTTCATCGCGTGTTTCGTGGTCGCCCCTGAGCATCAAGGCAGGGGAGTGGGGAAGGGTCTACTGGAGGCGGTGGAGTCTAGTCTGAGGGAGAGGGGGTTCCCGGCCGTTCAGACCATCGCTCCGGAGGAAAGCCGCAAGAACCCGTCCGGTCCGGCCTCCTTCTGGCAAGCGCACGGATTCCGTGAGGCCGGAAAGAGCGGTGGCTCCCTCTTGCTGCGAAAAGACCTTTAGTTCTCTTTCGCAGCCTGTCGTCCCGCATCCGAAACGAATCAAATGGAAAGGTTTTTGCCTGCTTAATGGCTGAAACACCCGGCTCCGACCTGAGGAGCGCGCATCTGGAGGCTGCCGCCTCCAAACTGAAGATCGCCAGCTACATCGTCGGCGCGGTCACCCTGGCGTCGCTGGCCGGCGGCATCGTCACCGGCAACTACCAGCCGTTCGCCGTGATGGTGGCGCTCATCGTGGCGGTGGTCGCCTCATGGCTGTGGAGCGTTGCTGTGGACCGCGCCTATCACCGCCTCCGCGAATGGAGCCGGAGTCAGGCCCCCCAGCCTCTGACCGCCACACGTCCGTCATCCTCGCGCCCCGCGGCTCGCTATCCCGTGCGGGCCATCTCCGCCGGTCCCGCATCTCTATCCCTGCGCAGCCTTGTGGAGCAGGGATGCCTCCCGGCTGTGCTGGTCTCGGAGGAGTCCGATGACCCGCAGGAACGCATTGCCGCTCTGAAAATGAACGCCGCAGCGGATCTTGCGCGTCTCGCGGACGAGCTGGAGCGGACTGGCAGGGCCGCGGAGGCCGCCAAGCTCCGGCGGCAGGCCGCGGAACTGGACCCGTATGCCGCCGGCGGCGCAGGCGAAGAGGAGCTTGCTGCGGACGCTCTGTCGCGGGCGCTCGGCCTTGCTCGCAACGGCAAATATGGCGAAGCCGCCCGGGCCCTGGAGGAACTGGCAAGGAAAGGCCGGTCAGCTGCGGCGCTGTACACGCTCGCCATCTGCCGTGCAATGGCAGGAGACACGGCGGCATCTGTTGAGCTACTGCGAAAGGCGGCGGACAGCGGATCCGAATCGGCGACTCTGCGCCTTGCGCTGGGAACGGCCCTGGCCGAATCCGGGCAGTACGAAGAGGCGCTCCGGCAGCTGAGGGCAGCCGCAGCGATGGATCCGGAGTCTGCGGCGGCTCACGCGGCTATGGGCGAGGTGGAGCTGCTTCTGGGGCAGGCGGACCGGGCCAGGGAAAGCGCGCAGGAGGCACTCTCGCTGGATTCGGACCTGGCGCTGGCTCGGGCCGCGATGGCGCGCGCACTCTACCAGCTGGGAGACGCCCCGGGAGCCGCACGGGAGTTCGGAAAGCTTCTGGAATCCGATCCTGGGAATACTGACCTTCTTTACAATAAGGCGGCTGCGCTGACTGCGGCCGGCAAGAACGATCAGATCATCCAGGAGATCGCCCCGGCGGCGCAGGAGATTCAGGACCCGCAGATCGCCAGGATCGTGGGCGATGCGTTTGAGGCTGCCGGGCAGAAGGACCGGGCCCGCGAGTTCCTGACCCGGACCGTCGAGCTACTGCCCGAAAGCGAAGAGGCCCGGCTCAAAGTGACCCGATCCCTGCGCGAGGAAGGCAAACTGCAGGAGGCTCTGACTGCGGCCGAGCAACTGGTCAGGGATCTTCCACGCTCCGCGGGTGCGAGGACGGAGCTGGGACGGGTGGTCGAAGCGATGGGAGACACGGGGAAGGCGCTCGATCACTACCGCGCGGCCGTCCAGCAGGACCGGGGATCCCCGGATCCTCTGACCCAAGCGGGCCGGCTGCTACTGGCGGACGGCCAGGTGAAGGAAGCCTTGAATCTGCTGAAGCAGGCCGCGGCTCTGCCGGGAGTCACAGCAGAGACCTTCTACTGGCTGGGCGAGGCTCATCTGGCGAGCGGCAAGCCGCTGCTGGCCATCGAAGCGCTGCGTGAGGCTGCGCGGCAGTCGGAGGCGCCAAGGGGCGAGACGAGCCGGGCGCTCGGGCGGGCGCTTCTGATGGCCGGACGGGCGCGGGATGCTCTGGAGGAACTTCGCCGCGCGCGGAAGCTGTTGGCGGACGACCCCGAGATTCTGCGGGACATCGGGTATGCTTTCCATCGACTTCGCAACTACCAGGAAGCCTTGCGGTATCTGCGGCAATATCTGGAGCTGCTGCCGGAGGCCGAGGACGCGGAGGAGGTGGCGGCGCTGGTGGAGCAGCTGGCAGCGGGATGACGCCGGGTCTTCGCTGCGAGACGCCATGCTATAATGCCGCGAACGCCGCGGGCCCCGGACGGCCGCGGCGCGCCAGCGAGTGGCGTGGAAACATCGGCGCGGACAGGAGCCAGTGGCGGAAGTAGCGGCTTTCAGAGGGATACGGTACGACGAGCAGAGGGCGGGAGATTTGTCCCTGCTCATCAGTCCTCCGTACGACGTGATATCTCCGCAGGAGCGCGAACGCCTCCACCGTCTGAGCCCTTACTCCTTCGTCCGGCTGGTGCTGGGCGAAGAGCTTCCCGGCGATAACGACTCCTCCAACCGGTTCACCCGTGCCGGAGAATACCTGCGAAACTGGTTGCGGCAGGGCATCCTGATCCAGGATCCCGCCCCCGCCATCTACCGTCTGAAGGTGGATTACGAGATACCGGAAGGGCGCCGGTCGCTGGAAGGCATCACCCTGCTTGTTCGCCTGCATCCCTATGATGAGGCTGTCATCCTCCCGCACGAGAAGACCCTGCAGGGTCCGAAGGAGGGGTTGCGGCGGCTGATGCTGGAGACCGGCTGCAACCTGGACAGCGTCTGGATGCTGTACGAAGACAACGGCGGCCATGTAAGGGAGGCCCTCAGCGCCGCAGACTGGACGCCTGCAGCACCGGCCGCGCAGGACAGCGCAGGCGTCCGCTACTGCCTGGACGGCTGCGCTTCCCCGGAAGTCATCGCAGCCGTCCGGGAGGCATTTGCCGGAGAGCAGTTGATCATTGCCGATGGCCATCACCGCTACGAGACAGCGCTTGAGCTTGCTCGCGAGATGGGTGGAGGGACGGTGCCCGCCTGTCCGTGGGGGCAGGTGATGGTGACCGCCTGCTGGACGGACCATCCGGGGCTGACCGTGCTTCCCACCCACCGGGTGGTGCGAGGGCTCCCACAGCAGCTGGTGGACGGCCTCGAGGAGGTGCTGGCGGGGCGTTTCTCGGTG
>CALCJH010000349.1 GCA_937967775.1 uncultured bacterium
GGGCGTCTTCGCGGGAAGCGGGGTGGGCAAGAGCACCCTGCTGGGAATGATCGCACGCAATACTGAGGCGGATGTCAACGTTATCGGCCTCATCGGGGAGCGTGGCAGGGAGGTGCGCGACTTCATCGAGCGCGACCTGGGCGAGGAGGGGCTCCGGCGCTCGGTGGTGGTGGTGGCCACGTCGGACCAGGTGTCCGTCCAGCGTCTGCGCGGTGCCCAGGTGGCCACCGCCATCGCGGAGTACTTCCGGGACCGGGGCAAGCGGGTGCTCCTGATGCTGGACTCCGTCACGCGCATCGCGTGGGCGCAGCGGGAGATCGGACTGGCGGCGGGTGAGCCGCCCACCACACGGGGCTACACGCCGTCCGTCTTTGCGATGCTCCCGAAGCTGCTGGAGCGTGCTGGCATGTCGGACCGGGGATCCATCACGGGGCTGTATACCGTGCTGGTGGACGGCGACGACATGAACGAGCCCGTCGCCGACGCCGTGCGGGCCATTCTGGACGGGCATATCGTCCTGTCGCGAGCTCTGGCGCATCAGAACCACTACCCCGCGGTGGATGTGTTGGCAAGCGTGAGCCGTGTGATGCCGGAGATCACCACCTCGGCACACCGCGCGGCCGCCGGGCATCTCAGGAGATTGCTGGCGGCCTATCGCGACAGCGAGGATCTGATCAACATCGGGGCCTATGTCCGCGGTTCAAATCCGCTGATCGACGAGGCCATTGACCTGCTTCCGGAGATCCGCGCTTTCCTGCAGCAGGATGTGGACGAGCGCTGCGCGCTGAACGAGACGATCCAGCGGCTGATCTCTCTGACGCGAAAGCCGGATGAGCGGGGAGGCGATGAATGAGACGGTTCACGTTTCGACTGGAGCACGTTCTGAATGTCCGCCGTGCCAGGGAGGAGGCGGCTCTGGCCGATCTTGCGGCTGCCCGCCGTGCGCTGGCCGCGGAGCAGATGGCGCTGGAGCAGAGGCGCGCGCGCGTCCGGCGCGCCCTGCAGGAAGCCCGAAGACGCCGGGAGGAGGGGGAGGATCCGGCGCTCGCCGCCGGCCTGACAGCTTTTCTTGAGGCGCTTGAGGACGACGTGCGCCTTCAAGAAGAGCGTGTGCGGCAGGCGGAAGAGGAAGTCCAGTCGCGGCTGCAGGCGGCGCTTGAGGCTATGAAGGAGCGCAAGGCCATGGAGAAGCTGCGGGAGCGGCGGCTGGCCGAGCATCTGGCCGAAGCCGCAAGAGAGGACATCCGCGCAATGGACGAAGCGGCCGCTCTGCGGGCGGCCTCCAGCATCTGAGCGGCTGACGTCCGTAAAAAAAGAAACCCGCCGGTGCTGTGGCGGGCAAGAGTCAAACTCGTGACAGAAGGAGAAAAGGATGAAAAGGTTTTCGTCCTGCTTAAGGTGCAAGATCCGTGCCAATTCCCTATGTCTGCAAGGCGTCACTCGCGCGTCAGCTCAAAAAGGGTCACCTCCGGCCGACAGAGCAGACGCAGCGGCAGAAAGCTGGAACCGATGCCGCGGCTGATGTAGACCTGCGTTCGGCCCGGATCCATCCCGATGATCTGCCCCAGGCGCTCGCCACCGAACAGGCCGCTGGAGAGGCGTCTCCCGTATCCTGACCGCGTCAGAAGCGGCCCGTAGCCCGGCAGAACGATCTGGCCGCCGTGCGTGTGTCCGCTCAGCACCAGATCACAGCCGGCCTCCACTGCCGCCACGACGATGGAGGGCGAATGCGCCAGAAGCAGAATGAACGCATCGCCGGGTGCCCCGGCCAGCGCGGCGCGCAGGTCGTCCAGCCCGGTATGCGGATCCTCCACGCCCGCGAGGACCATCAGGGCCTTCCCCCTTTGGAGCAGCCGGTGCTCGTTCTCCAACACCGCGATGCCCGCTTCGCGCAGGACGCGCTTCACCCCCTCCCAGACCAGGGGGAAACGGACATCCGCATTCCCGGAGATGGCAAACGCGCCTTCGCTGGCTCCGGCGCTCCGGACAAGACCGGCCAACTCCCTCGCGGCCGCCTCGTCCTGAGCCAGGTCGCCCGTCAGCGCCACCACATCCGGCTTCAAGTCCCGCACCAGCCGCCGTATGGCCCGTTCACGGCGGCCAAGATGCATCATGTGCAGGTCACTCAGCTGCAGGACGCGGAATCGGTGGAACTCCGCGGGGAGCCGTGGACATACCACCTTCCTGCGCACCAGGGAAGGGGAATACGCCTGCGCGACCATCAGGGCGATGAGACCGCCCGCGGCCGCAAGCGCAAGGAGCACAGCCAGACCCACGCGGGATCAGCCTCGCCTCACGCGGCGGGCTCGCCGCAGAGATACTCGATAAGCAATCGCACCCCCGCACCGGAGGCGCCTTTCTCTATGACGCCGTTGTCCTGCGACAGGAACGCCGGCCCCGCGATGTCAATGTGCGCCCAGGGACGCCCTTCCGTGAACTCCGACAGCAGCAACGCCGCCGTGATCGCCCCTCCTTCACGTCCTCCAGTGTTCTTCATATCCGCCACCTGACTTTCGATGAGGTAGCGGTAATCCTCGGAAAGCGGAAGCTGCCAGATGCGGTCGCCCGACAGCCGGGAGCACTCCGTGAGGCGCTCCACAAGCTCCTGGTTGTTGGACATCACTCCGCTGTAGACGCGTCCAAGCGCCCAAACGCACGCTCCCGTCAGCGTGGCCAGATCGATCAGCTCTTCGCAACCCTCTCTTGCGGCATAACACAGGGCATCCGCCAGCGTCAGCCGCCCCTCTGCGTCCGTGTTCTCGATCTCGATGGTCTTGCCGTTCATGGCGCGGACCACATCCCCCGGACGCATGGCGCTGCCGGACGGCATGTTCTCCACGGCAGGCACGATGGCCAGCACCTCCCGGTCAGGCCGCAGCTCCGCCACAGCCTGCATCGCAGCAAGCACCGCCGCTGCGCCGGACATGTCATCCTTCATCGTGACCATGCTCTCCGCGGTCTTCAACGACAGTCCGCCGGAATCGAACGTCACGCCCTTGCCGATGATGCCCACCCGGCCCGAGGGCTTCCCCTCTGGACGATAGCGGAGGGTTATAAACTTTGGAGTCTCCTGGGAGCCGCGTGCCACGGCCAGATAACAGCCCATCCCCAGCCGCTCCGCCTCGGGACGCTCCAGCACCAGCGCCTCCAGCCCGGTCTCAGACGCCATCCGGGTGGCCAGCAGGGCCAGTGCCGACGGGGTGATCTCGTTCGCCGGAGAGTTGACCAGATCGCGCGCCAGATTCACCGCCCGCGAGACCACGTCCCCTCTTGACACACCCGCCTCAACGGAAGGCAGGCGGGACGCGTCCATCTCCGCCACCAGCAGCTCTTCGATCTGCCGCAGCTGCGGCTCGCTTTTGTATTTCAGGAACTCGTAGGTTCCGAGGACGGCTCCCTCCACTGTCGCCTGCGCTGCCCGCGCTGGAGCCATTCCTCCCGCTCCGGCTCCGTGAACGATGGTGGCCACCCGGCGGGCGCGCGCATCGCGCGCCCTGCGCAGGGCCGCCGCGGACGCCCGGCGCACCGTGTCCAGATCCAGCTTCTCCGGCTCGCCCAGTCCGGTCAGAACCACCCTGGCTGCGAGCAGACGGCCCTGCGTGTGGACCATCAGCGTTTGACCGGGCTTTCCTTCGAACCCCTCTTCCCGGATGAGCCGCGACAGCAGTCCGTCCAGGGCCCGGTCCACCGCTCCGGTTGCTCCTCCGGGCGCAGCCACCCCCTGAAAAAGGTTCACCACAATGGCGTCACATTCGATATCCGTGATGGATGCGTTGAGAACAGAAATGATCATTTTTGGTCAAAGGTCACGATTCTGGCGTCGCGAGTCAAGAGTCCGTAGCGGGAAGCAGAGGCATCAGATGATCTTAGCGATGCTGGCAAGGCTTCGCGGGTCCAGGCGCGAGACGTCGCGGATTTCGAACCGGTTCCCGTGGATGTCCGTCAGGATGATCCTGTTGCGCGGGAGGCGCAGCACATTGTCCCGCAGGTTGCGCAGATGAAACTCCCTGCGCCCTTTGTCTGTCTCCACGTCCAGGCGGAACACCCCGAACTCCTCCTTGCAGGACCGCACCCTG
>CALCJH010000350.1 GCA_937967775.1 uncultured bacterium
TGCGGATCTTCCAGCCCGCCTCCAGCGCCCGGAGTTGCTCCAACGATTCCGCCTCCTCTAGTCGGCCGCGCTCCAGGTGCGCGAAAGCCATCAGGCGATCGCGCCTCCACGCGTATACGCCGATATGTCCGTAGCGCGCCGGATGGATGCCCGTCCGGTCATACGGGATGCAGGAGCGCGAGAAATACAGCGCGCAGCCGTCCCGACCCACCACCACCTTTACCAGATTGGGATCCGAAGCGTCCTCCCCGTCGCCGAGCGGAAACATCAGGCTCCCCAGCGCCGCATCCGCATCCGCGCGCATCGCCGACACCAGTGCGTCCAGATCCTCGGCCCGGATGAGCGGCTCGTCTCCCTGGATGTTCACCACGAGGTCCGCTTGTATGCCTCCCGCAGCCTCGGCCACGCGGTCCGTTCCCGTAGGATGCTCCGGCGCAGTCAGGACTGCCCGGGCGCCGAACGAGGCGCAGACCGAAGCTACCTCCTCATCCGGCGTCGCCACGATCACTTCGTCCAGAAGCCCAGCTGCGCTTGCGCGCTCCCACACCCACCGGATCATCGGCTTGCCGCCGATATCGGCCAGTGGCTTGCGCGGCAAGCGCGTGGCCGCCAGGCGGGCGGGAATGACTCCGATTGCCTGGCCCTCAGCCATCCTCTTTCGCTCCCCGCCGGATGATCTCCACCAGCCGGGTGGTGGACCGGTCCTCCACCAGCCCCAGCACGCAGATGACGGCGCCCACCTCCCGGACCACCTTCGCCTCCGGCAGATCCTCCGGCCGATAGTCGCCCCCCTTGGTATGGATGTGCGGACGCACCGCCCTGATCAGCTCGTCCGGGGTCAGCTCCGGGAAGATGCTCACCGCATCCACGGCCCGCAGCGAGGCCAGCATCTCGGCGCGCTCGTCCTCCGGGACAATGGGACGCTCCGGTCCTTTCAGTGCCCGCGTGGATGCGTCCGAGTTCACACCCACCACCAACCGGTCGCCCAGCGCCTTCGCCTGCGCAAGATACCGCGCATGCCCGATGTGCAGAATGTCGAAGCACCCGTTCGTGAAGACGATCTTCTCGCCCGCCTCTCGCCACTGGCGGCACAGTCTGGCCACTTCCTCCCGTGTCAGAATCCGTTCGGAGGCATCCGTCACAATCCGTTCTCCCTTGCCTGCCTGATCAGATGGGCGATCTCCGACGGCACTGCCGTCTGAACGCCCAGCTTGCGCACCACGCTGGCTCCCGCGAAGTTAGCCAGCCTGGCCGCCGTCACGATATCTGCCCCGGCCGCCAGCGCCAGAGTCAGGGTGCTGACCACCGTGTCCCCTGCTCCCGCCACGTCGAAGACCTCCACCGGCATCACGGGGATGTGCTCCACCGCGCCGCCCTCCTGGAACACCGACATCCCGTGCGCCCCGCGCGTGATGATTACGTTGCCTGCTCCGGTGCGTTTCAGAATGCGGCTCCCCGCCTTCTCGACCGCGCTCTCGTCGTGGATCTCAACGCCTCCCGCGGCCTCCGCTTCCACCTGATTCAGCGTGATGAGGTCTGCGCCGCGGAACCACCGCAGGTTGCGCGGCTTGGGATTGGAGGTGAACACCACACCCTTCTGCCGCGCCAGTGCGATGGCCTCCTGCGTGATCTTGCCGATCACCCCCTTGTCGTAGTCAGAGGCTACCACCGCGTCAACCCCGGGCAATGCATCCGCAATGCGCTCGCGCAGCCGCTTCAGCACGCGGCCATCCGGGTGTTCCCGCTTTTCCCGATCCACCCGGACCACCTGCTGGTTGGCCGCAATGATGCGGGTCTTCAGCGTGGTGCAAGTATGCGGATCCTGCACCAGACCGTCCGTCCGCACCCCCAGCGACTCAAGCTGCTCCGCCAGGCGCCGGCCGGCCTCGTCGCACCCTGTCACCCCGACGATGGACACATCACCTCCGAGCGCGCGCACATTGGCCGCCACGTTCGCAGCGCCGCCGGGCGCCCAGCGCATATCCTGAACGTCCACCACCAGGACCGGCGCCTCCGGCGAAATGCGCCGTGTCTCGCCCATCAGATACTCGTCCAGCATCACATCGCCGATGACAAGTACCCTGCGGCCAGGCAGGCTCTCCAGCAAACGCTCCAGCGGGTCTTTCAATGAGGATCTGCCCCCTCCTGTTCGCCTTCTCTCATCTCCTCCAGCACGGCGGCGGCCAGCAAAGGCACCATAATCTCGTGGTGGCCTGTCAGCGAGATGCCTTCCGCCCCAAGCTCCGTCACGCGGTTAACCACCTGTTGGTTGGAGCGGTAGTGCTGCACAAAGTCCATATTGATTCCGGTAAAACCGGCAAGGTCCACCCCCAGATTGCGTAGCACGGTCAGGGCTTTCAGAACGACCTCCGGCAGCACCACAGCCGAGCCGATGTTCATCAGCACGCCACCGCGGCCAAGATCGCTCATCGCCTCGATAAGGATGCGGAAATCCCGATGGGAGGTGTCTCCGATGGCAGCCCCGTCGGCCGAAGGGTGCATATGGACTACGTCCGTCCCGATGCCCACGTGCACGGTGACCGGGATGCGCATCTCGTATGCTGCGGCAAACAAAGATACTTCGCGGTTAGGGGAGTGCGCTGTAACCAGAGCACGGCCCACGCTCTCGCCGAATCCCAGCTCCAGCTTGCTTCCCTCAAGTACCGCCCGGTTCAGGAAGTCGGCCGTCTCGTGCGTCATCCCGAACACGCCGTCTCCGATGCCGCGCTCCACATATTCGCTGGTCTGTCCGAACAGCGCAATCTCCAGATCGTGAATGGCTCCCGCTCCGTTGGTTGCGACAGCAGTGAGGGCTCCGCGGCGCATCAGCTCAATCAAGACGGGCGCCAGACCGGTCTTGATGACGTGTCCCCCGATGCACGCCACTACCGCCCGCCGGTCCCGCGAGGCCGTGGCGATGGCCCGGGCCGCCCGGCGGAGCGACTCGGCCGCCAGAATGCGGGGAAGACTGTCCAGCAGTTCGCGGACGGAGGCGCCCGCAGAAAGCGGGCGTCCAAAATCCCGGATGTGGACCTTGCTCTGCCTGTCCCGGATGCCGGTGCGCCGGATCCGGGAGAGATCCGCCTGCGGGTAACGGCTGCTCACGCGATGCTCCCCTCCTTCTGCTGGAGGGGGCGCAGAAGGGGCTCAACGGAATTCGTTGTCCGAAACCCCCGTGTTGACGCGGATGTTGCTGTAAACGCTGGTCCCGCCGAGCCGCCCATTACCGTTGAACACCCTCTGCTCTCCCGGCACCCAGATGCCGTTCACTTTCCGGTGATTGCTGTAGACATAACGGACCCGCAGAGATCCGTCAGCCTCACGCTTCTCTCTGCGGAGGAGCTTCAGGTCCTTCGTATCCACCCAGATATACTGCTTCTTTTGCGGGCTGTTGGCAAGGGAGAGTGTGAGTACATAGCACGGCACGCCATTCAGGGTCTCTGTCCGGACTCCCTCCACGTTGAAGAACTGCCAGAGCGAACCGGTCACAATGCCCACGTCCAGAGCGTTCTGCTTCTTGTGCGGCTCGTCCCCGATATCGTCCGTCTTCTTGATGAGTCCGGCCTTCACGCGCTTGATATCGCCCGTGACGATATACGTGACGTTCACAAGACCGGCCCGGGCGGTCATCTTGAACTTGTCCGGGTTTTTGAAGACCAGCTGCGAGTTCTTGAACTCGTAAGCCCTGCCGTAATCCCTGCCGATGACCGCAAGCTCTTTCTGATCGGCGAAGGCGATCTCCACGTCCATGCGCAGGTCACGGAAGCCGGAAGTCGCCTGCTGAATGCGCGAGCGCACTTCAGCGAGGGTGACAGCTACTGCCTCCTGTGCCGTCGCCTGTTTCACCAGAGCCGATAGCGCCAGAATCAGGATGGTCTTGCGAAGAACACTGTTGACCGTCATCGTCGCCAGGACACTCCTTATCCTTCCGGAAGCCTGTCCTCATCGAGGCAATCTTCGGGCTTCCACAGCTTGGTCTCCCTCAGGAAGACCGAGTAAGCAGCCAGACAGGCCACCACGAAGCCGTGCTGCCCGTCCAGAAAACCCCTCTTCCAGACGTAGACCTCCAGAAATTTGCGCAACAGGGTCAGGGCCATTCGCCCCGACGAGATCCGCGGTCGGCGCCCGCTTTGCAGAATCTGCCGCGCGGCAAGCGAACTGTAACGGTCCTGCCTCAGCACATAGTCGCTGACGGAGGTATACGTATGATGTAGCAGATCCCCTTTAAGATTCCCGGCCGGATAGTCCGTCACAAACGTCTCATGGACTGCCCGCTCCGAGAAACGCCCCGCTCCTGCGGACACCAGTCTGGCAGATCGGTCAGGGTACCAGCCTCCGTGTCGCATCCAGCGATCTATGAAGCGGCTCAGACGCGGAACGCGGTAGACCCGGTATCCCGAGATACTCCCGGCCACTACGGCCTGGACTTCCTCAGCGAGCCGGGGGCTGAGCTCTTCATCCGAGTCCAGCACGAAGATCCATTCCCGCGAGCAGGCCTCCAGCGCCAGATTCTTCTGCTGTCCGTAGCCGAGGAACTCATGCGCGATGATGCGGTCCGTGAAACGCCGGGCAATCTCAAGAGTGCCGTCGGTGGAGCCGCTGTCCACCACCACGATCTCATCTGCGAACGATACGCTTGAGAGGGCTCTCTCCAGCGTGCGTTCGCTGTTGAAGCATGTCAATGCCACCGAGAGACCGGGCTCCGCCGGGCGATTGTTTTGCATTATGACCCGTACACCTCCACGCCGGTTTCGCGGCCTTTCGCGT
>CALCJH010000351.1 GCA_937967775.1 uncultured bacterium
ACGCCTTCACGCTGCTCCTGGAGCCCCTGAACACGCACGTGGATCATCCCGGCTATTACCTGGATTCCTCCCACGAGGGAGCGGAGATCGTCCGGGCAATTGGAAGGCCGTCCCTGAAACTACTCTACGACGTCTATCATATGCAGATCATGGAGGGGAACATCATCTCCAACATCCGCAGGCATCTGGACGTCATCGGACATTTCCACTCCGCCGGAGTTCCCGGAAGGCATGAGCACTTCGGCACGGAACTGAACTATCCGGCCATCCTCCGCGCCATCGAGGAGGCAGGATACACAGGTTGCTTCGGGCTGGAATACGCGCCGGAGATGCTGGATCACAGCGAATCCCTCGTCCGCGTCCGAGAATATCTTGAGGGACGGGCCTGAGCTCGATTTGAGAGGAGGAGTGTTCTTTCTATGAACCTGTCGCCGCTGTGTATTCTCTCGCCGGAGGATATCGAGGCCATCCACGAGGCCACGATGGACATTCTGGCATCCACCGGAGTCCGTGTGCAGAGCGCCCGGATGCTTCAGCTGCTGGCGGAAAAGGGCCTGGATGTGGACACTCAGACCGGCATCGTGCGCTTCCCTCGGGGGAGCATTGAAGACGCCATCGCCAGCACCCCGCGCAGTTTCGAGGTGTTCGGGCGCGAGGGCGAGCCGGCGTTTGTCCTTGGTGACGGGACGCCGCGCGTGGCGGCCGGCCACAACGCCATCTTCTGGGTGGACAGCGAGACGGGCGAGACCCGGCCCTCCACAGTGCGGGACGTGGAGCAGTTCGCGCACCTGTGCGAGCTGCTGCCCAATATTGATATGATCGGCATCCCGGTCATGCCTCAGGATGTGCCCGTCGCGGGCGCCACACTGCTGTACGGCGTGCGTGCCTGCATCCAGAACAGCCGGAAACCCATCTACTACTCCACCGACCGTCCCGAGGTCAACCGGGCCATCATCCGTATGCTGGAGCGTGCGTTCGCAGGGGATCTTTCCCGGCAGGTCTACGGTATCACGCAGGTCTCCCCCACCAGCCCGCTGTGGTGGGAGGAAGGCGTGCTGGAACAGATCATCGAGACCGTGGAGACCGGCGTGCCGATCGCCATACTTCCAGAACCGAATGCCGGAGTATCGGCTCCGTTCACGCTGGCGGGTCTTCTGACCGTCAACAATGCCGAATGCCTCTCGGGCATCGCTATGATCCAGCTTCTGAAGCCAGGGGCGAAGGCGCTTTACGCGAACTCCTGGACCACCACGGATATGCGCAGCGGCGCGGCGCTGGTGGGATCCTGCGAGACCACCATCTGCCGCATCGCCGGGGCGCAGCTTGCGCGGTTCTATAAGCTGCCCTGCCACACCACCGCCCCCAACTCCGACAACCACGCCCACGACGAGCAGAACGCCTGGGAGAAAACGCTCAGCCAGTTCTGCTCCATTGCGGCGGGCAACGATCTCATCGTCAACTGCGGGATGTTCGCAACGGGGATGACCTGCAGCCACGAACAGCTTGTCATGGATGATGAGATCAGCGCCATGGCCCGCAGGATCGTCGCGGGCGTGCGGGTGAATGCCGACACCATCGCCGCGGATCTCATCAAGAGCGTGGGCCCTGCCGGAACAGGGTACATCACTTCCGACCATACGATGCGGTGGCTCAGATCGGACGAATATCTGACCCCCCGTCTGGCCGTGCGGGGAAGCCGGACGCTGTGGGAATCCGCCGGAGCAAAAGATACCTATCAGATTGCGCGGGACGAGGTGGCGCGTCTGCTACAACAGCCGACGGCTCCGCTGGATGCCACACGGCTGGACGGCGTGAGCCGGGTGGTGGACGAGTTCGTGAGGAAGGGATAGGTTCCGTGGCGCTGGTCATCTCGGACTGGATGCGGGATGAGCTGCAGCGGCGGAAGGATCTCTACCGCCGGCTGTTCGCGGGCGAGCCGCTGGAGCGGGCCCCGGTAGACGTCCGGGTCACGGTGCCGCCGCAGCACACCACCCAGGAGCTGTTCCGGGACGGCGAAAAGCAGCTCCAGGCGGCCCTTGCCTCGGCGATGGCCACGTGGGAGACGCTGCCGGACACGGACGCCATCCCCGCTATGCGCCCGGATGTGGGGTGCTCCTGCCTGGCGAGCGCGTTCGGATGCGAGTACTACTGGGGGCCAAACCCGGATCAGACGCCCGGGATCAAGGGACCGATCATCACGGATCTGGAGCAGCAAGTAGACTCGCTGCCTGTTCCTGATCCGCAGAGGGACGGATGGCTCCCCGAAGGACTCCGGCGCATCCGGATGTTCGCGGAGGCGGGGGAAGGGTTTGTGCCGGTGTCCCTTCTGGACGCGGCCGGCGGAGTGAACGTGGCGGCCGACCTGATGGGAGTCACGGAGCTGTTGGTGGCCTTCCATACAGCGCCGGAGGCGCTTCACCGGTTGCTGGACAAGATCCAGGACCTGTACCTGGCCACCATCCGCGCGGGTATCGAGGCGGCGGGCGGTCAGGACAACATCACCACCGTGGACTTCCCGGATACGTGGTTCCCGGAGGGGTTCAAGGGGCACGCAAGCGACGACATCTCCGCGAGCTTCGGCCCCGAGATCTACCGGGAGTTCAGCGCACCGTATCACGCGCGCGTGTTCCGGGAATTCGGTTGCGGCGGACTGCACAACTGCGGGCCCAACCCGTGTCACGAGGCCTATTTAGAGCACGAGTTCTCGCCCCGTTCGCTGGACCTGGCATCCCCCTACAGCGACGAGGACTTGCCGCGCCTCCGGGAGTCCGTCAAAGGGCGAGGGTTCATCTATCTCTACTGGGACGGCGAGCGCGATCCCGTGGAGTGGTACCGCTCGCTGATGGAGACGATGGCTCCGGATGTGCTGGTGGTGCCCATCGTGATGCTGACACCGGACAGGGATCCGGCCGAAATCTGCCGCCAGATGCGCCCCATCTCACTGGAGTATGCGCGGCGGATGGAGTGGGGCTGGAGCCGCCTGCCGGGGGCGAGAGGCTAGTCTCGCCCGCCGGGCCCACCCTCTTCGGGCCAAGCACCACTGCGCAGCAGACGCCAGTCTCGGGACGGCTCCTCCGCAATGATGTACGTCCAGGCAGCGACAGTTCCGGCGGAAGTCTCCACCGGCACCAGCACCCTCCGGTAGAAGCTCAGTTCCCCTGGCTGGAAACCCTCCAGCCAGTCCAGATCACGGAGGCGGGGTTTGGGATCGTCGAACGTGAACAGCTCACCCGACACCCGCATCCATTCCCCTGCAGCTGCAGTTGCGGCCTGAAGGGTATCAGCGGGATCCCGGCCGGGATGCTCCTGCATCTGCAGATCCTCCCGGATATCCGCGCTCCCCTCGGCCAGCACACTCTCCTCTGGAACGAGCAGTGCAGGCAGGCCGGATGGCATCTCGTAAAGGCGGCCACACACGGCGGCATCCTGCACGGAGACAAACCCATCGCAGAAGCGCCGGTGGTTCCAGAAACCGCGTTTCAGTGTTCCGTAGACAAAAAGCCGGAGAGGCGCGTCCATCGTCATCACGGCTATTATGCGCGGGACGGATCGGACCCCGCCACCGTGATGGATCCGGGTACTCTTGTCAGGAGGCTCTGCGCCGGTGACGGGGAGTTTCGTCCGGGACGGCCGGGAGCCGCCCGGGCCACGCATCCACATCGGGATTCCAGGCGGTTGATCTTTCGCGGCCGGGAAGGGTCAGAGGAAACTGCGGAGATCGTTCCTGGAGCGGGACAGGCCTTCGAAAGGTCAGTTGTCACTGGCGCTCCGGGCAGGGCAGCCGGTGCGCAACAGCACCGCCCGCGCCACCTGAAGCCTGTCCTCCAGCCCGGACTTGCGCAGGATGCTGCTGACGTGGTTCTTCACCGTCTGCTGAGCGATATTCAGCCGGGAGGCGATCTCCTTGTTGGAGAGGCCGTCGGCGATCATCCGGCAGATCAACTCCTCGCGCTCGGTCAGGCCCGCCTGAGGTATCAGGTCCGATGAGGTGTCCCGGGAGTTGAACAGCGCCTCCATCACACGCGCGGTGGCGGGCCCATCCACCCAGTAGCGTCCGTCCCTCACCGCGCGCACCGCGTTCACCAGCTCCGCTGTCGTGTCCGAAAGGCGGATGGCACCGCGCGCCCCCGCCCGGATGGCCTGCACCACGCAGTCCGCCGGGTCCGATGGGTCCGAGCTTCCCCGGTGACGGCACTGGGAGGTTCCTCGCAACACGGAGCAGTTGCGCTCTGATTGATCAGCCACCGCCACAATCCGGACGCCCGGGAACTGGGTGTTGATGAGCCGGATGGCGGTGACCACATTCGTATCCCCGAGCGAGGTGTCCAGCAGCACCACGTGCGGAGATTCCGAGCGGCACAGCCGCAGACACTGGTCCAGGTCCGCGGCCTCGCCCACCACCTCGATATCGGGCTCCTGTTTCAGGATGTTGATCAGGCCCTGCCGGACGAGAGCATAATCGTCCACGATCAAGACCTTGATGGTTCCCACAGACATAAGCGCCATCTTCCGGGCACGAAAAAACCAGACTTCTGAGCGGCCTTGTCCTGCAGCAGTCCCTCACAAAGGACTCATCGGCATTGAAATGCTTTTGCAATAGGCCGCGCTCAAAGCCATGTTACCCGATTTCCGCCGCAAACGCAGGACAAAAGTACTATGGCATCCTGCGCGCACGCCGCCATCAGAGTCCTTCTGCACCTGCCGCGGTAGTCCGGGATGAAACCAGTTTTGGACGGGGGAGGGGGTTCGTGGTATCATCCATTGGCGGCCTCGCGGCCGGGGCGGCGGGAAACATGTCCCCCTCCCTGGCGCGTATAGGTAATCTGAAAACGCAGGCGCTCCGGACGGCGCCGGGCAGGGAGCCCGGCCGCGGAGCACACCGGCCGCAAAGGTTTGACTCGGACCCGTCCATCCATCATGAACATTCTTCAGCTTTTCTCATCCAACGAGCGCGAGCTGCGCCGCTTCCGCAAAACCGTCGAGAAGAT
>CALCJH010000352.1 GCA_937967775.1 uncultured bacterium
AGAGGGGCGCGCGCCCGGCTGGGGACGGCGGTCCGACCGGCAGGGCGGCAGCCGGCTTGCTTGCGGCCGGAGATCATCTAGTATAGCAATCGGGCAGGACCTGCAAGTTTCCAGTGCGGTCAGGCGTTGCCGGCTGCATCCTGCCGAGAGGAGTGTATCTGTATGTTCCAGGACAAGGCCTACCCGTGGTTCGTAGTCGGGCAGAGGATGGCCTCCGACGACGAAGCGGGTGAAGTGGCTGGCGGTGGAGGTGGTCCGGAGGAGCCCGGAGAGGTTCCGGCCGGAGATGCGGCAGACCGGATGACCGGCAGCCAGGAGGAATCCGGCCCGGAGCCGGAGGCCGCCGCGCAGGCGGCTTCTGCGGATGCCGGGCAGGAGGCGGAAAGCGCGCCGGAAGCTGCGGCTGGAAGCGCGGCGGATGACCAGCGGGCTTTTGAAGAGGCGCTGAATGCCGCCATGCCCGAGACCAGCGTGGACTACGGCGGGTCGTTCCAGTCGCTGCGCGAGCACGACGTTGTGGAAGGCACCGTCGTGCACATTGACCGCGAAGGAGTGCTTGTGGACGTCGGGATGAAGTCGGAAGGCATCATCCGGATGAACGAACTCACACGCGACAGCTTCCAGAATCCCGAAGACGTCGTCTCCGTGGGCGACCGCATCAAGGTCTATGTCCTGCAGACGGAAAACAGCGAGGGCAACCTGCTGCTTTCCAAGAAGCGCGCTGACTTCGAGGTGGCCTGGGACCGTGTGCAAGAAGCCTATCAGGACGGCTCTACTATCACCGCAATGGTCACGGACCGGGTCAAGGGCGGCCTCGTAGTGGACCTCGGGATCCGCGGGTTCGTCCCGGCGTCGCACGTCGGGACTGGGCGGGTGAAAAATCTGGACAAATATGTGGGCCAGTCCATCCCCCTCAAGGTCATCGAGGTGGACCGCGAGCGCCGGAAAGTGGTTCTGTCCCACAAGCTGGCCGTGGACGAGGAACGAGAGAAGAAACGCAGCGAGACGCTTGAGACGCTGGCCGAAGGTCAGGAGCGGACAGGCATCGTGCGCCGCATCACGGATTACGGCGCTTTCGTGGATCTGGGCGGCATTGACGGCCTGCTTCACATCAGTGAGATGTCGTGGACCCGCATCAATCACCCCAGCGAGGTGGTGAAGGTGGGTCAAAAGGTCCAGGTCGTGGTGCAGAAGATGAACCTGGAGTCGGGCCGCGTCTCGCTCAGCATGCGCCAGATCCTGCCGGATCCCTGGAAGAATGTGGGTTCCCGCTACAAAGTGGGCGATGTCATCCAGTGCAAGATCTCGCGGCTGGTGCCATTCGGGGCATTCGTCCTTCTGGAAGAGGGGGTGGAGGCCATCATCCCCAATCAGGAGCTCACCTACCGCCGCATCAAGCGCCCTGAGCAGGTGGTGTCCGTGGGTGATGAGGTAGAGGCCCGGGTGCTGGATGTCAGGCCGGAGGAGCGGCGCATGACGCTGTCCGTCCGCGCCGTTCAGCAGGAGCGCGAAGCCGAGGCTCAGACGCAGGCTGCGGCGTCCGAGCGGCGGCATAGCACGCCCGTGCGCGAAGCTCCCAGGACCACAGTGGCGGATCTTCTGGGCGACGCCTTCGCTCAGCAGCGCGAAGAGTTCGAGCGGGAGATGAAGGTGAAGTCCAAGTCGCGCAAGAAGGCCCGCGACCGCGCCATGGAAGAGGCTGAAGAGGAAGCGTTCGGAGATCTGACGGACGAGGAGCTGCTGGACCTGGCCGTCGAGCCGGGTGGCCCTTCCGATGCCGCCTTGGAGGAAGTTGAGGAGGAGCCTTCTCCGGAAGAAGAGGCCGCGGCCGGGGAATCCGAAGAGGAGGAATCCGGTTCCTGAGCGGCTCCGCGCGCGGACGGCTGCTGCTGTCTTGGCGGGCCTCTGGCAGTGCTTCTGCCGGGGCCCGCTGTCTTGATTCAGGGGGCGGCTGAATGCTGCGGGTGGGGTTGACCGGCGGGATTGCCTGCGGCAAGACCACTGTGCTCCAGATGCTGCGGGATTTGGGCGCCGCCACCATCTCGGCCGATTCCATCGTCCACGAGTTGCTCGACAATGATACGAGCATCCGGGAGCGCATCCGGCGGGAGTTCGGGGAGGGTGTCTTCGACGAAACCGGCCGGGTGGACCGGAGAAAGCTCGCCGACATCGCTTTCCGGGACGATTCTGCCCGGCTGAAGCTGGAGCATATCCTCCACCCGGAGGTGCGTCGGCGGATCCTGGCCTGGATGGATGGCGCTCGCTCCAAGGGGATGCGCGTCGCAGTGGCGGAGGTTCCTCTGCTTTTCGAGGCGGGGTTGGAAGGGGACTTCGACTGCACCGTGGCCGTTACTGCGGAACACGGCGAGCAGTTGAATCGTCTTTCGAGCAGAATGCCGGTCCGGGATGCGGAGAGGCGCATCGCTGCGCAGATGCCTGCGGAGGAGAAATCGCGGCGGGCGGACTACGCGCTGGTGAACTCCGGCTCCCTCGATGACCTGCAGGAGCGCGTCCGGGAGTTGTGGTCCACACTGCTGATGCGCGATGCCTGTTGAGACACCTCCGGATAGCCCTTCTGGGCTGAATCCAGCCTACGGATTGCTGCCGGGGTGTGTTCTCCTGCGGTTTGTATGGCGGCGGCAGTGCATGCTAACATAACCGGGTTTTGCCGCACGGATTCCGGCGCACGAGGGTATGCAATTGTCCGGCTTTCCTGAAGGAGAGCGGCGGGCGACCGGCAAACATCTAGAGATGGCAGACACTTACGAGAGGTTCCCGGTGCGGGGGCGCTCCCGGTTCCGGAGGAAGGGACATCGTTGAGTAAGGCGAGCAAACGTTTGGCACTTCGATTCGTTGCGCGGGTCCTCACCGCGGTCATGGCCTTCCCTCACCTGATGACGATCGTCGCCTGTACGGCGGTCCAGGCTCAGGTGCAGGCGGCCACCTACGTGGCGGTCATAGACTTCGCGAACGTCAGCAAGTACGGGGATTCTATGATCTCCCGCCTGGCGACAGACGCGGTGGTCGTGGAGATGACCAATACCGCCAACAAGTTCACTGTGGCCACGCGCCAGCAGGTTGAGCAGGCCCGCACCGAACTGGACCTGCAGTATCCGCTGAACCTGACCGGGGTTATGCGCATCGGTGAGAGGCTCGGGGTGGATGCCGTGGTCGTGGGCGAGGTACGGGAGGTCAAGATTACCGATCGTCCACGGCAGGCGCGGGTGGAGATCGTTGTCCGCATGCTCGACGCCTCCAGCGGCGAACCCATCAACGGCGCCATCGCCCGGGGAGCCTCTACACCGCAGCCCACATTTACCGGCGACGACGACGTTCTGATCACTGAGGCCATCAACAACGCCGCATATGTGGCGGTGCGCCGGATGGTGGACTACATCATCCCCGAGGCCACCGTGCTGAATGCGATGGGTACAGGGCGCGTGCTCCTTAACAAGGGAGAGCAGGACGGCATCCAGCGCGGGATGGAGATGATCGTCTCGCGCAATGACGAGGTGATCGGCAAGCTTCGCGTGACCGAAGTTTCGAACAGTGATGCTACCGCGGTTGTTGTCTCGGCGGTCAAAGGCGTGAAGCCGCAGGACAAGGCCCGCGCCATCTTCCGGCTCCCGGCCGTCGCGAGCGGCTCCTACGGCGAGCCCGTCTCACGAATATCGGAAGGTGTTATCGGAGCTGGCCGCAAGAAGAACAACGCCGCCCAGATCCTAGGGTTCGTGCTGGGTGTCGGTCTCCTCGTGGCTCTGGCCGGGAGCCACAGCTCACACGGCGAGACGCCCGGTCCGGCGATGGAAGCGGCCGCCGGCGCTCCACCGGCGCTGGCGACTCCCACGGGCCTGCCGGGGGTGCGCATCACCCTGGACCCGAAGCGGTTCGGCGTGACCAATGCCAACATCCTGCAGATCAAGGTCTATCGCAGCGACCAGTCCACTCCGATCTTCGGAGCGTCCCGGAATCTGCCGTTCTTTGTGGATTATCAGCTTGCCCCGGGAGCGGATCCGCTGGACGTCAGCTATCTGGTTGTCGGGACCAACAACACGGCAGAGCCGGATGCCACGGATGGGACCAATCCGGGAGTGCAGCCG
>CALCJH010000353.1 GCA_937967775.1 uncultured bacterium
GGAACCTGAAGCCCCCGCGCAGCCATCGCCTCACGGAAGCCTTCAAGGCGCTCCCGGGCGGGAGGCTGGTGAAGTGGACCTGTCAGCGTGGCAATACGCGTGTGTCCGAGAGAAACAAGATGTTCCACGGCTGCCACTGCAGCGCGCCTGTTGTCCACCGTTGCCCAGGAAGACCACGGAACGGAGGACTCTCTGTTCAACAGCACAAAGGGGATTCCCGCCTCGCGAACCTCTTCCAGCAGGGCATCGTCCACCATCTCATCCGCGATGACCCAGCCGCCAAGAGCCCCGTTTGCTGTCAAGCGCCGGCGCAGGTCATCACCATTGCGGTCTTCGTGCTGAAAATGGAGCAGCAGTTCCGTGTCGCGCTCCGACACCACCTGACCCACCCCGCGGATGATCTCATACACGTAAAAGGATGAGAACATGCTCCCGAAAAACGGCAGCAGCAGACCAATGCGCCGGTCCGCCGAGCCTGCAAGACGCCTGGCGGCGCTGTTCGGCCGAAAGCCAAGCTCCTCCATCGCCAGGAGAACCGCCTGCCGGGAGGCTTCACTCACCCGATCCGACCCGTTCAATACACGCGATACCGTGGACTTGGAAACCCCCGCCAGACGGGCCACGTCGAAGATGTTCGGTGGTGTTCTGGAAGCAGCCATTTGCCTCGCCCTCAGAAAAAGCGCTCCTTTGCCAAAATCGCGGGAGCCCTCTTCATGGAGGGATCTCGCATCACGCGCCGCCGGACGGAGCCCCCGGTCAGATAGTTGCCGATAGCGGTGAGGATCATCCCCTGGTCCAGTGCCAGATACACACTGGCCACCTGGCCGGAAGACGTGTCCACGGAGTCCCGGAACCCGTAGCGTCCGCGGATGGGAAACAGCTGCTCCATCTTCCGGATGTTCGCCAACGATTGCAGCGGGCGGATCTCCAGCGCCAGAAACGAAGCGTGCGGGGTCGCTACGCCCGCCGGATATCCCTGCACCCCGATGGGCGCAGCACCGTATTCTCCATATCCGCCAGCCGGATTCGCGCACGGCGACATTCCCCAGACAGGCATTCCGCTCTCTGCGGCGAACGCGATCTGCGCATCCACGGCGCGGCGGTTGTTCTCGCCCAGGCTGGTCCGCGCGTACCTCGGCTCGTCGATGAACAGGGACGGCATCAGGAACTCAAACATGCTTCCGCCCCAGCTGGGCACAATAGGCACACCCCGATAGACGTAATAGCTCTGCTGCACGTCCACTCCGCAGTAACGGCGCATTTCTCCCTTCCTATAGTCCCGCCCCTCGGCCGGACGCGCTCTTTCCATCCGGAACCAGTGTTCCTCCGGCACATCCCCCCGCGAGATGGCCATTAGCGATGGCCCCCGTGGTTCGGAGCAGAAGATTGCATAATGGCCGTAGCGGATCCCCCTGCGGTCCGTATGAAAGCCGTGGTACATCAAGCCGGCTTTTCGGTCATAAAAGAACGCATAGTCCTGACTGTCCACAATGGCAGTGGCCTGCTGCCGGATCTCCCCCGGAAACTCCTGCCGGACGGCCAGCAGCGCCAGGGTCAGCCAGCCGTTGTCCACAAAAGACAGGAAGCGCACCGTGGGCTTCAGCGTAGCGGTTTCATAGAAATTGTAGAAAAACCCCCGGTAGCGATCGAGTTTTTCAAGTGTGCCGACAATCTTTCCGATGCGCTCCTGCGCCTGCCGGCGCGTGATGATACCGAGGTCCATCGCCGCCAACGTGGAGCTCAGATCCAGGGCGATATTCGTGGGGCCGGTATACTCTCCCCGGCCTTCACCATTCTCCCCGCTGTGATCCCAGACCAGGCCGGAAGCCGGGTCGCGGCACTCTTCGAAGTAGCGCCAAGTCTCGCGAGCAACCTGCATCAGGTAGCTGTGGTCATCCCGAGCCTCGCCTCCCGCCGCGGCGGATACCCCGAGTATCAGTGCCAGCAGCGCAGGGATCATTCCGGAATCCAGTACTCCCGGGGAAGCCCCCAGTTCCAGAAAGGCGTAGCTCCCGCGTCGTCCACATCGGGACCGGAGCGCTTGTTGCCGTCGTTGTAGCGTTCCTTCAAGAAGTGCGCCGCGTGTCCGTCCAGGAACGCGATATTGCTCCCCCCATCGTTATAGTTCTTCGCCGCCGTCCCTCGTGGATGCCGCGGCCACCAGTCCGTGTTGTCAATACAGACGACCAGCCACACAGGCGAGCGCACTTCGGAGGCGCTCATGCCGGGCAGATAGCCGTTGTCCATCATCTTGTAGTCCGTCCACTTCCACTGAGCCGGGCTGCCCATGTTGCGGCCGAAGTAGTTCTTCCAGTTTTCGCTGGTGTTTCTCGGCGGAACCCGGGCGCTGTTAATATCCGTGGCGCCAGGGCAGTGAAACACGTCTTCGCTCTTCGTGTACGAGACGATGTTCTGCGGCTCCAGTTGCTTCCACTGTTCACTGTAGGTGAACGACGGGAAGCGGCCTTTCCAGTCATCAATGTACATCTGCATCGCAGAGGCGAGCTGCTTGCAGTTGGACAGACACGCCGACCTCTTGCTGCTCTCCCGGGCCCGGGTGAAAACCGGGAACAGGATGGCAGCGAGGATCGCGATGATGGCGATCACCACCAGCAGTTCAATAAGCGTGAATGCTTTGCGGTTCATTGTTCAGCCTCCGTCTGCAATCTGCACCCGCCCTTCTCCCGGACGGCTGCCAGAGGCGTCTCAGCTTCGCCGTGGCGGTCACGGAGCAGTTGCGGCACTCCTGAAGGCGCCGGGATTACAGGAGGGACGGCCGGACGGGACCGGCCGCCCCTCCCACCGGAGCACTAGCGCCTGCGGCGCAGGGTCAGGCCTGCCACGCCGGCGGCCAGCACCAGTAGCGATGCCGGCTCCGGCACAATGTGAATGTTGCCCCACTCCGCCATGCCGAAGTTGGACTGGACCCCGGGAGCGATCTGAAACTGTCCGTAGCCCCCGATGGTCGTTCCGTCAAGAATGCCTCCCTCCAGATTTCCGAACGCCAGAGCGGGACTCTGTGAGGAGCCCGCGTAATACCGGATCTTGTTCTTGCCGTCCGCGGGATCCTGGAAATACTTGACTCCGATGCGGATCCACTCGCCCGGAGTGTATGGATCCAGGAACGCATAGAACGGAAGCACATAGCCGAAGGCGGCGATCTCGCCGTTGGTCTTCACCATCAGCACGCCGTCCCAGCCTCGATAGTCGAAGAAGATGCCCGCTTCGTGGTGCTTCCCTGTCGTGGGGTCGCCTTGCACCTTCAGATCCACGAAGTACTCGAAGTAGGTGGTGTTGCCGAACTCGAACGGAGTTACCCCACCGTCCGCCGAGAACCTCCAGACGTGCCGGTTGGCATACTCCCCACCCTGACCGTCGCCGTCCAGGTTCTCATCCTGGAACTTGATGTAGGACGGATAGTTGCTCACCACCGTCAGCGTGGAGTCCGGATCGTCTTGCCAAACGTACTGATAGATCTTGGCCGAATCAATCGAGCTGACCGGCCCGTAAGCGTCCGCCGCGCAGCTGACACCAAGGACCAGCGCCAGCGAGCAGAGCCAGAACCACTTACCCATCTGTCTTTCCTCCTTGTCTCGTTGAGACTAGCAGCTTCCCGAGTGCTTCAGCGCTCCGGAATGCCTGCTTCGGCTGTTCCGGCGAGCACGTCGCCGATCTTC
>CALCJH010000354.1 GCA_937967775.1 uncultured bacterium
CACCGGACTCACCTTCCGCCGCCTGTTTACGCGGGAGGGTGAGAACCCGTTCGACCAGGTAGAGTGGGACATCCGTGAGGCCACCATCGCCAACGAGAAGGGCGAGGTGGTCTTCGAGCAGAAGGGCGTGGAGGTCCCCAAGTCCTGGAGCCAGATGGCCACGAACGTGGTCGTCTCCAAGTACTTCCGCGGCCCTCTGGGGACGCCGGAGCGCGAGTACAGCGTGCGCCAGCTGATCGGCCGGGTGGTGGACACTATGACCGCCTGGGGCGAGAAGGGCGGTTATTTCGCCACGGAGGCCGATCGCGACGCATTCCACGATGAGCTGACCTACCTCCTGCTCCACCAGATGATGTCGTTCAACTCGCCGGTGTGGTTCAACTGCGGCGTGGAGGAGCGGCCGCAGTGTTCGGCGTGCTTCATCAACTCGGTGGAGGACACCATGTCCAGCATCCTGGACCTGGCCAAGACCGAGGGGATGCTGTTCAAGTGGGGCTCCGGTACCGGCACCAATTTCTCCACCATCCGGTCCAGCCGGGAGAGGCTGGCCGGCGGCGGAACGGCAAGCGGTCCTGTCTCCTTCATGCGGGGATACGACTCCTTCGCCGGCGTCATCAAGTCCGGAGGCAAGACGCGCCGAGCGGCCAAGATGGTCATCCTGAATGCCGATCACCCGGACATCATGGAGTTCATCCGGTGCAAGGCGGAGGAGGAGAAGAAGGCCTGGGCGCTCATCGAGGCCGGGTATGACGGCGGTTTCAATGTTCCCGGAGGCGCTTACGACTCCGTCCAGTTCCAGAACGCGAACCACAGCGTCCGCGTGACGGACGAGTTCATGGAGAAGGCGCTCAGGGGAGAGAAGTGGCAGACGCGCGCGATCACCACGGGCGAGGTTCTGGGCGAATATAACGCGGCGGACATGCTGCGGGAGATCGCCGAGGCGGCCTGGGTGTGCGGTGATCCGGGGCTGCAGTTCGACACCACCATCAATGCCTGGCACACCTGCAAGAACACGGCGCGCATCAACGCGTCGAATCCCTGCAGCGAGTATATGTTTCTGGACGATTCCGCATGCAACCTGGCCAGTCTGAACATCATGAAGTTCCGGCTGCCGGACGGAAGCCTGGACCTTGACAGCTTCCAGCATGCGGTGCAGGTGACCATCACCGCCCAGGAGATCATCGTCTCCAACGCCAGCTATCCCACGCCGGCCATTGATCGGAACTCTCACGACTTCCGGCCACTGGGCCTGGGATACGCCAACCTGGGCGCATACCTGATGTCCATCGGGTTGCCCTATGACAGCGACGAGGCGCGCGCACATGCTGCAGCCATCACGGCGGTGATGTGCGGCGAGGCCTACGCCCAGTCCGCGCGCATTGCTTCCAGCCTGGGCCCGTTCCGCTACTTCGAGAAGAACCGCAAGCCCATGCTGGAGGTCATGCGGATGCACCGCGCGGCCGCCGAGCGCATCAGCCCAGAGCTCACGCCTCCTGCCCTCCGTGACGCGGCGATCAAGGCGTGGGATGAGGCAGTGGACCTGGGCGAGCGCTTCGGTTACCGTAACGCGCAGGCCACGGTGCTCGCGCCCACGGGAACCATCGGCTTCATGATGGATTGCGATACCACCGGCATCGAGCCGGACATCGCGCTGGTGAAGTACAAGAAGCTGGTGGGCGGCGGGATGCTCAAGATCGTGAACAGCACCGTGCCGATGGCCCTGGAACGGCTGGGATACTCGCCGGAAGAGATACGAGAGATCGTCCAGTACATTGACGCCAACGATACCATCGAAGGCGCACCGTACCTGAAGGATGAGCATCTGCCCGTCTTCGATTGCGCGTTCCGGCCGTTCAATGGAACCCGGAGCATCCATTATATGGGCCACATCCGGATGATGGCGGCCGTGCAGCCGTTCCTGTCCGGAGCCATCTCCAAGACCGTCAACCTTCCGAACGACGCCACGCCGGAGGACATCCGGCAGGCATACATCGAGGCCTGGCGGATGGGGTTGAAGGCGGTGGCGGTATACCGCGATGGCTCCAAGCGCACCCAGCCGTTGAACACTTCTCTGAACGCCGGCAAGGAAGAGGCCGGGGAGCGCAAGGCTTACCGGCGCCGCCTGCCGGACGAGCGTCAGGCCATCACCCACAAGTTCGATGTGGCCGGCCACGAAGGCTATATCACGGTGGGGATGTACGAGGACGGCCAGCCGGGCGAGATCTTCCTGGTGATGGCCAAGGAGGGGAGTACGATCTCCGGGCTGATGGACTCTTTCGCGACGGCAGTTTCTCTAGCCCTGCAGTACGGTGTCCCTCTCAAGGACATGGTGCACAAGTTCGGGCATATGCGGTTCGAGCCGGCCGGCATGACCGCTAACCCGGAGATTCCCATCGCGAAGTCCATTGTGGATTACATCTTCCGGTGGCTGGGGTCCAAGTTCCTCACTCCAGAGGAGAGGGAGGCCATCGGTGTGCAGCAGCGCCCGGCGCTCTCTAACGGCACGGCCACGGCCAAGCCTCAGGCAGCCAGCGTGCGGGAGCAGCCGGGAGGGGTGTTACAGCAGCAGGACGCTCCGCCCTGCCCAGAGTGCGGGGCCATCATGATGCGCAGCGGGAGCTGCTATCGCTGCGCCAACTGCGGCACACAGAACGGGTGTTCGTAGGGATGCTGGCAGCATCCTTGCGAAAACAGGAGGGGGCCATGGAAGGCGGGAAGCGCGCCCGCAGTTCCAGCTGACGGACGCGCTCAGTTACCCCTTCTTCTGCAACGGAGAGAGCGGGGAGCGGCATGGATGCCGCTCCCCGTGCCTTTTTACAGGCCTGAACCCGACTCAGGAAAGGAGGATGACAGACGAGCTACCGAAACTCGCTACGCCACTGTTATCGGCTGCCATCTGCTCTATCCTCAGGGTTCCCGGCGAAAAAGATGCGCCGCTATTCTACCAGCCTTTTGCGGCGTTTGCACGTTCTTCCAGGCGCTGTTGCTGCCGTTCTTGTTTGGAGGGGGGAGGCTACTCCCCCGCCAGCTTCCGGATCCCGCCGGTGACAGGCAGGACCAGCCGCCGGTAGGTTGCTCCTGCGGTCTGGATGCTGCTGATCCCTGTCACGGCCACCGTATCGCCGGTCTGGAGCGCCCCCGGCGCGCCCTGCACCCGGACGCCGGGACCCGGTGAGCCGCTTTCCTGAACACCCGCCCCGTCGTCAATGGTGAAATAGTCCTCCCCGGTCCCGGTCACTCGCCCGTAGACCGTCACCAGCAGGCCAACGTTGTTTGGGCCTATGGCGCCGGGGACTCCCGGGGTATAGGCGTTCAGCTCCGTGCCGCCCAGTGCCCGGTTGCCCATGACGAGGGGCTCCGGCGAAGTTCCCGCGGTAACGGAGGCGATCTCCACCGCTTCCAGCCGCCGCTCTCCCCCAGATGTAGCAAGCAGGCCCGTAAGCGTCACCCTGTTGCCAGGGTTGATGTTTGTAGAACTCTGGACGCAAATTCCTGAACTCCTGTCTGCCTCCTGGACCCAGAACGCAGATCCAATGCGCGCCGACGCGATCTTCTCGGTCAGACGGACCGCTGTCCCGTCCGGATAGCTCTTGGCCTGCGCAATCGTCAGAGCCTGGCGGGCAGGGCGGATGCCGTCGCTGGTGCCCACGGCCGAATCCAGTCCTGCTCCATTCCTCGCAATGACGCTGGCGTAATAGACCTGACCGAAGGACAGATTCAGTCCCGTCCTTGTGACCTGGGTGGCCAGACCAGCATCCGTCCACGGCACGACGTCCGCAGCCCCGGGTGAGGTCCCGATGGCATAGCGGTATCCGGCGATGCCGCTCTCGGGGTCGCTGGATGACCAGGAAAATGTGAGCTGAGTGGTGCTGAGCGTATAGGCGCCCTCGTCCGTGACCACGGGAGTGGCAGGTGGTGTGGTGTCCGGCGGGGCATCCTCGGTCAGGATGCAGTCATCCACTCCGTAGAGATGCCACTGTCCGCCGCGGCCGCGCATCTGGATGAATACCGTTATGGCGCTGGATGCCGCCACTGCGCTGGTCCCGATGG
>CALCJH010000355.1 GCA_937967775.1 uncultured bacterium
CAGATGAAGCTTGTTGGTTGCCATCGCCTTCCCGAGCGGTGTCTGGCGGGAGGAATCCCGCGCGTTCAGGTCTGCTCCCCAGGCGATCAGCAGGCGGACCACCTCGCTACCCTCGCAGTTCCACTCCTCGATGGCCCAGTGTAGCGGTGTCTGCAGCTCGTGATTGCGCGTGTTGACGTCCGCTCCCTGTTCCAGCAGGAATTCCAGTGTCCGGCGAGCCCCGGCCGCCGCAGCGGCGTGGATGGCGGTGTTTCCCTGCCGGTCCTCGGCCGCGATGCGCGCCTCAAACTCCAGTAGCACTGCCGCGGCCTCCCGCCGGTCCTGCAGGGCAGCGTAATAGAGGGGCGTGGCCCTGAGGAACTCATCTCGCTCGTTGGCCATCTCCGGATCCTGGCGAAGGATGCGCCGCAGCTCGCCCGCCATCCCCAGCGCGGCCAGCGAATGAACGCAGCAGGAGGCGCCGGATTTCCGGAGGACCTCGCAGATCTCTCGCGACCCGTGCATAGCGGCGGCCAGCATGGCGCTGAGTCCGCCGGAGGATCGGCTGTCCGGCTCACAACCGTGCTCCAGCAGTAACCGCACCAGTCCTTCGTTCCGGTGGCTGCAGTAAGCCGCGTAGACCAGCACCGGAACGGCTCCCAGCCGTTCGTGGGGAGCCGTGGCATTCGGGTCGGCCCCGCTTTCCAGAAGCGCCCGGGCGATCTCCGTATGCTCCGGCAGAGGAAGTCCCCCGCCTTCGGCCGCGGCGTGCAAGGGACTCAGCCCGCGTTCGTCGCAGCACGCTACCAGCCCCGGATCTTTGCGCAGCAGCTCGCGTACGGCCTCGGCGTCCCCGCGACGGATGGCCTCCAACAGACCCGTCTCAGAACTCCGCTTCAATCGTCACCTGCGAGCCGCCATCGGCCTCGAATACCGGCGCGCCCGGCTCCTGGCCGCTCCGGCGGCATCCCTCGACCACGGGGAGGCGCGCGCCGTCCGGCACCGGGAGCCTCAAGAGTCCTCGAACACCCGGAGGCAGCTCCGCCTCCAGCCGGAAGCGCCCGTCTTCCCGCCGCCAGGCGACAGAGATCTCCCCGTGCGGAGTCGGCACACGGCCCTGCGCCCACTTCAGGCCGGCCGGCACCGGTGCGATCTCCGCCCTGGAAAAGCCTGGCTCCAGCGGCGCGATCCCCAGCTGATAGCGCGACTGGAAGAACGTCGGCGCGGCGCTCCAGGCGTGGCACTGGCTGCGGGTGTAGCGGCCGCTCACTTCGTAGCCGGGAAATGTCTCCCAGCAGGTGGTGGAGCCAGCATCCAGCATCATTCCCCACCAGCGGCGGCTGAGATCCAGGATGTCCTCATACGCGCCCAGCCTTGCCAGGGCCTCGAACGTGAAGAACATAAAGAACGGACTTCCCACGGGCACCACGCCTTCGGGTGCATCAAGAAGCAGGGGGCGGATCGCCTCGGCCCTCTCGGCTGTCGCGATCCCGGATAGTAGCGCAATGGTATTGGATTGCTGACTGACGCACTGGCTTTGAGACCCGTCCTCTTTCAGGGAATCCACATAAGCCTTCCACTCATCGTTCCAGAACCACCGGTTAGCCGCCTGGATGACCAGGTCCCTCTCCGCCAGAGCCTTTTGAGCTTCCTGTTCCAGCCCCAGAACCCGGGCCATCGCCGCCGTGCGCTCCAGCACCATCGCGAACCAGCCCTGAATGTGCAGGCTGGGAGCTCCGGAAGGTAGGTCCAGCGGCGCCCAGTCCAGCAGGTTCCACCCCTCAAGGACCACCAGGCCCCGTTCGTCTTTGCGCGAGATGCAGTAGTCATTCTGCTGCCGGATGGCGGGGAACACCTGCTCCAGGAATTCCCGGTCTCCCGTCACCTGCCAGTACTCCTCGCACGCCAGCGCCCACAGAAGGCTCCAGGTGGGAAGTACATTGGTCCAGCCGGACGGCACCTGAGATTCCACCAGCGGTGAGCGCTGCAGACTCTCGGCTGCCAGCAGCAGACACCGGCGGGAGAGGGCATATTCCCCGAACGCCCAGTGGTTGACCGCTCCTTCGTTCCGGGAATCACCCACCCAGAAGGTCTGCTCGTAGGTGGGGCAGTCTATGTAGGTGTCCTGCGCGCAGAGCCTGGTGGTGTATGCGCCGATCTCCCAGATCCGGTTCAGCAGATAATCATCGCACCGGAATGCGCCCCGCTCCACGCAGGGATATGTGCTCTGGATGACCCGCACACCGTGCACCGTCACGGGTGCCTTCAGATCCCGCAGTACCAGCAGAAAGTAGCGGGCTCCCCGGCTGACTACCGAACGGTAGACCTGGCGGCCCCCTCTCGCTGTGTAGCGCAGCGTGTTGTTGATCCCCCACGCAAGGTCCAGCGCGCCGTCCTGGATGGACTCGAACCCCAGCAGGTCAACCACCGTCCCTTCGTGGGCGTCCAGCTCCATCTCCCAGTAGCCGAGCGTCATCCGACCGAGGTCCAGCAGCACCTCCACGTCGCCGCGCTTATCGGGATGGATGACCGTTTCTTCCGCTCCCCGGGAGGCCAGACCCGCAAACGGCCGGGTCTCCAGCCGGCCCGTTTCTTCTCCCCAGGCCGTCGCCAGGTGCGGTTGCTCAGGCACCGTGAACGCTTGCTTCGCGTGCTGTTCGAACGCGGCCAGATCCGCCGCTGACGATGCATTCCAGACTCCCTGGAACGCGGCATCCTCGCGAGACTCGAACGGGCCGTAGGTCAGGAAGGGGTAGGGCGGCACAATGGCGGCCACCGGGGTGAGCGGCCCTCCTTCTACAATGGTGCAGGCGAAGTTCCAGTCGTGGAAGTCCCCTGTCAGATCCCACACCAGCAGATTCTCGCCGCGCCGCAGCCGGAATCGATAGAACCGGCCGGAGTCGAACGGCTTGCCCAGCCTGCGCTCCCAGGGCACATCCTCGCCGTTCACCCGCAGCTCACCCGGGGAGAAATTCCCTTCCACAGGGGCGAGCAGGGTGACATCTCGCTCCTCATCGCTGAAAACCACCGTCGCCAGCAATCCGCAGATGCGGGCGGGATCAGCGTCCACATACCCCGGCAGCAGCGTCTCGCGAAGGCGGATGTGCCACACCTGCGGCTCGCGGACGGCCCGCGCCCGTAGCACGTTCACCGGGTAGACCGGCTCGTCGGTCAAGAAGGGAATGTCCCGCGGTGAGAGGCGTGTCCACGGCTCGCATCCCGCAGGCCCAACCTCCACCGCCGTCTGCCATCCGCTGTCGTCGAAATCCGCGGAGCGCCAGTCCACGGTCTGGCGGATGATCCGCTCTCCCCGGCGCCACTTCTGCGCACACTCCTCATCCAGGTCCACATTTTGCCAGACCGCCTGCTCCCAGAATGCGTTGAACTGCTCTACCCATCCCTGCTGGCAGGTCATCCGCGGGGTGCTCCGGGAGTAGCCGGGATGCTCGTGTACCTTCCACGATGTATCCGTCGCGACGATCACCTCACTGTCGGCGTCCAGCTCTGCCAGCAGCCCGGCGCGGGTGGCCAGCCACTGGAAGCTTGCCACGCCAGCGTGCATCACCTGCACCGCCACCACATTGCGGCCAGGCTTCAGGATGCCCTTCAGGTTGTAAGTGTCGTAGCGGTAGTTGGATGGCCACGCGCGCACCGGTCCCTGTCCCAGCCGCTGGCCGTTCACCCACACCACGTACCGCGTATCGGCGGTGATCCGCAGGTGCGCCTCCTGCGGTTCGTCGCCCAGTTCAAAGGTCTTCCGCGCGCAGAGATAAAAGTTCCAGGGGTTCTCCTCCCCTTCGATCCAGATCCAACGACCCCGCCAGTCCGTATGCTTCGTCATGAAATGTTCGACCGTCCGTTGTAGCAGAGTATTTCACGGGCGTCCGGTCCGCCGCTGTGCGGTTCGCGCCGCCCGCGCGCTGGTATATTACCAGAGAGACGGCTTCTCTTGCCGGAGGATGTGGCAGAGCATGCTGCCGAAACAGAGCACAGTGCTGCGCGGG